>NZ_CACSIH010000098.1:0-87669 GCF_902705805.1 Alteromonas alvinellae
TGTGGGGATACCTCAGACTCTGACCCCATTTTTTGGATTTATAGGCCCATGGCATGGCTGACGAAGGCGTTTTTAATGGTGCTGAGTTTGTCTGTGGCTGAAAGACCGATTCCTCTGAGCAACTTTTTGAGGGGGTCGTCGCCGTCGAATAAGAATTTAAAGCCGTCCATTGCGGCAATCATTTTCGTGGCTTCTGTTTTACGGCTTCGCTCGTAGCTGCGTAAGTGCTTGTACAAACCAATGTCTTTGCCCGACGCCTTTAAGTTGTTTAGGGTTTCCGCCAGTGCGAGCGCATCTTGCATTCCCAAGTTAGCGCCCTGCCCTGCAAGCGGGTGAATGGTATGCGCTGCGTCGCCTACCAGCACCACACCGTCTTTCGCCCACTGGCGTGCATAACGCATGGTCAACGGGAAAGCGGCGCGCTTGGTTTCAAGCGAAATAGTGCCAAGAACGCTATTACTAGCCGCAGTTAACGCATTGCAGAACGCAGCGTCATCCAATGCCATTAATGAGTTTGCTTGCTCTGGCGTTTGAGACCATACAATAGAACATACATTTGGCTCAGACATAGGCAGTAGCGCGAGCGGTCCTGTGGGTGTGAACGCTTGTCTCGCCACATTATTATGCGGCTCTACCGTTTTGATATTAGCGACAATCGCGGTATGCTCGTAGTCTTTAAAAGTAATAGGCAAGCCAGCCTGCTTTCTCACAAACGAATTTGCGCCATCGGCGCCTACTAACAACCTGCAGCTTAGCACGTCGTCATTATCAAGCATCAGCATGGTTTGATTTGGGCCAGCTAACACTCTATCAATACCCGCGGTGATCAACTCCACGTTAGGCTGCACTTCCACAGATTTAGACAGTGCATTAACTAAAGCCTGATTCTCTACAATCACGCCAAGAGCATCACTGCCCATTTCATCGCATGAAAAGTGAATGTCGCCAAAACTGTCTTTGTCCCATACATGCATGTCGGTGTAAGGGGTGGCGCGGTCTTGCTGCAAATGCGACCACACATCAAACTGTTGCAGCGCTTTAATATTAGCCTGGTTTATGGCACTCACTCTCGCCGTAGGCTTCTCGTCCAGAGTCTGATAACACGCCGCTTTATCGACTATTGCTATGCTCAATTCACTGTGTTTAAGCGCCGCTGCAAGGGTTAGCCCTACAATTCCGCCGCCCACTATCGCTATATCAACATGCTGCATTGTTATCTCTTTTTCTTAGTGGTGTTTCGCCGTAGCCCGTCGTGTGTTTAACAAACGCTTTTTTCGCCTGGGGCATCATGCTTAATGCCAATAACGATACATTACGCCCAATTACCGTTGGAAAATACTGGTTTGAAAAGGTGCGAACTAGCGTATCGGTCAGGGCTATCGTGTTATCCCTGTCATTCTTACGCGAATTGGCGTAATGCTGAGTAATACTAAAAGCACCTGCATCGAAATTAGCGGATGCGATTGTATCGTTTTTCTCTTCACATGAATTATGCTCGCCGTGCTTTTCCGCTGACGCTTGCAGCACCGACACCAAAGCATTTAAGTCGCGTAAGCCTAGATTGAAGCCTTGCCCTGCAATAGGATGTAGCGCCTGTGCCGCATTCCCTACCACCACGGTGCGATGACTAGCAACTTGCTGGGCTTTAGTAAGCGCTAACGGGTAACTTGCCAACTCACTGACTCTCAATACTTTGCCCTGTCGATAGCCAAATGCTTCCTGTAGGGCCTTGATAAATGCGCATTGGTTTAATGCCATTAACGACTTTGCTGCGTCAGTATCTACAGTCCATACAACTGAAAAGCCGTTTCCACTAGCCTTGATATCATCGATTTCACTGTCGAAAGGCAGGAACGCTAGCGGGCCACTTTGGGTGAAACGCTCGTACGCTTTGTTTTCATGTGGGAGCTGAGTGTGTACGTTAAAGACAATGGCCGTTTGATGATAATCATCGACTGTTTTTAAAATGCCAACCTGGTCAGCTAATCCTGAACGACCGCCATCGGCTAGTACCAGCAACTTTGTGGTAAGCGATTGCCCACTATCTAGCTGCACCTCTACAAAATTAGACTGCTGCTTTACGTTCGTTACCTTGGCAGGTGCGATATATTGGTAGCTTGAGGTTGCACCTGCCGCCAATCGCGTTAGTGCGCTTAAGCTCACCACCTGGCCAAACGCGTCAATGTGGTAGTCACTGCTTTGAAGGTCTAATAGCCCCAAGTGCCCCTTGTCGCTAACCTCAATATGCTTAATTTGAGGAGGTAACTCACCGTTGTGCTGCTTAGCTACATCATCAAGGTTTAGCCCCATGTGAGACAGTTCTTCAACGGTACGCCTTGCCAAGGCAATAACACGGGTGTCGGTAAAAGGGTTAAAGTCGACAAAGCTTTTGCTGGTTTGCTCTGGGTCAGCCGCATCAATTAGGGTGACAGATAAGCCAGAGCTGTTTGCAGGAGATACTTTCTCTGCGAGTGCTTTGGCTAATACAGTACCGACAATACCACCACCAATAATTACTACGTCAACCGCTGCTGCCGATTCCACTGTTTTTATTTTCCTGTTGCCCAGAGGCTATAATTATTAAAAGCGTTAATTCTGAGATTTTTTCTTTATATTAAAGGCTAGTTTTTAGCGTAATTTAAACTGCTAGTTTAAACCGGTAACTTAAACCGGTAACTTAAACCAAAATTCCGTATTTCACACTTATCGCAGTTTTTCAAACCTTGGTAGACTTAGCAAATTTTGACAACTAGGCTCTGCTTTCAGCCATAAGTGCTTCAATCTCATCAATGTCTTTTGGCACATCTGCAGTAAGAATATCGACACCCGTCGCAGTAATCACCACATCATCTTCAATTCTTACACCAATGCCTTTGTATTTTTCCGGCACGTTGCTGTCTTGGCTAATGTAAATGCCGGGCTCAACAGTGATCACCATGCCAGGCTTTAACGGACGGTCTTCACCGTCAATTTTGTAGTTGCCTACATCATGCACATCTAGACCTAAATAGTGCCCTAAACCATGCATGTAAAACTGACGCCACGTTTCATTTTCAAGGTTTTCTGCCACACTACCTTCAAGAACGCCAAGGTCAACTAAACCTTGAGTAATAATTTCTACGCTATGTAACATGGCTTGTGACAAGGTGACGCCAGGCGCTAACATGTCTAACACGCTTTTTTGCGCTTTTAATACAACGGTGTAAATTTCGCGCTGAGCGTGGCTGAACTTTCCATTTGCAGGAAACGTTCGCGTGATATCCGCAGCATAACCTTGATATTCAGCACCTGCGTCGATCAAGATCAAGTCACCGTCATTTACCTGCGCGTTATTTTGCGTGTAATGCAAAATACACGCATTATCGCCGCTTCCAACAATAGTACTATAAGCGGGTGAACGGGCTCCCGCCATGGCAAATTCATGGTGAATTTCAGCTTCTAGCTGGTACTCGTAACAACCAGGCGCAGCGAACTGCATAGCTCGCTTGTGCGCACGTGCGCTTATCTCACCCGCCGCTTTCATCATGGCCACTTCACACGCTGACTTGAATAAACGCATTTCGTGTAAAATAGGCTGTAAGTCGTGAATCGCCCTTGGCGCCAATGATTCTTTAGGCGCATCGCGCAAGGTGTTTAGTGCCTCAGTAAATAACAGGTCATTGTCTTTCTTGTGCCCCAACGAAAAGTACACATTGTCTTGACCCTGAATTGACGCTAACAGCGCTTCTTCAAGTTCTTGCAACTCAAACGCTTCATCTAGACTAAATCGGGCAAGTGCAGCTTCGGCTCCCAAGCGTTTGCCGTGCCAAATCTCTGCACTTTTGTCTTTCTCTTGTACCACCATTGCACGATAACTTTCACCATAACGAGGGTGGTTAGACAATATCAACCAAGCATTAGGCTCTTCAAATCCTGTCAGATACCAAAAGTCGCTATCTTGCCTGAACGTATATTCGGTATCGCGACTTCGGGTTACCATACCTGCTGCTGGCACAATACACACACTTTTTGGCTTGCACTGAGCAAGTAGTCGGTCTTGCCTAGCGATAAACTCTTGCGCACTAATCATAAAAAAGAAAACCCTAAAAAACTCTCGTTAAAGCAAATGGCGACTTACCGCCGCTTCTATTACCTTAAATTATTAGTGTACGGATGGCGTGTCTTGTTGATCATCTAGCAGCGATTGACCAAGTTCGCTGAAGCATAAAATTGCTGAAATTTTCACGTATTCTTCAACTTCAAATAGCGCCTTCTCTGACTCTTCATCTGCATCCATCGGCTCTTCCATGCGTGAAATATCTGAAAAATCTTCAAGTGCTTCTTTTACATCGTCAGAACATTGCATAAGATCTTGTTGGTGTAGACCAAACCCAAGCATAAAACCTTGCACCCAATTAATCAGTGCAGCTCCGCGGTCATTTATCGGAGCTTGGTCGTCAGGAAGTAACAAATTTAGCGCAAATTCTGGCTCAAGAAGCTGCTGACAGGTTTGATTGAAAAGGTTATTCAAAAGGTGCTTAGTAGGGTCGCTAAACGCATCACCCTGATTAATGGTTTCACTTAACGCTTCTAGCCACTTTTGGTCGGTCAGCGACATGCCACCACAAAGCATACCGCAAAGAATGCCATGCACTTCTGCAGCGTCAACAATTACACCTTGCTGAGACAATTTATTACTTACGCTATCGTAATCGAGCTTTTTTTCCACGAATTGTTCTCTTTTGTTTTGAATAGTTTGAGATTCAGGCGCCACTTTTATAAAGTGATTAATTACCATCTATTTTGGCGGCGACTTACGTCAATGTCATCTCTTGATGGAGTTAATACTAGCAAATATCAATGTGTAACGCCTCCTTTTGCCCTGCCACTGCTCTAACTTTGAACAAACGGCAAAGGTACATTCAGGGTCTAATAACACTGTGTCGTACACACTTTAAACGATGGTGCTTAATCGTTGTTTACTCACTGTTCAAACAGTGTTTAATTCGCGGTGATTTAGCTAAATTCGTTGCCGGACCGCTAGCAACATCGTCAGATTTCATCTAAGATCGTGGTTGTTGGATATGGAATTCCTCCCGCAACAGCATGACAGTGTTCATTAGCGTTTAATACCAGCATTTGCTTGTTGGTTATTATTGAGCTTCTCTTATATGCGTGTATAATTGCTGACCAATTGGTCAAGAAAAGTAATATTTTTTTACCGCTTTTATAATCACCACGCAAAATAGTTATAAAGCGCTTTAGGTGATCCTCTTCACTGGATCTCGCGTTTGTTATACCCTGTTGCGTTAATACAACAACAATGTTTCCTGGGATGTTTGCTAGTTCATTCATGTCCCTGGCCGATGCTTTAAACCAAGGAAGTTGAAACAGCTGCTATTGTGCAAGCTCGACGCGTATCGAGAAGCCTACGGCAATTGTGATACTTCCGCCCTGAACTTTTCGGTTCACGGGCGAAACATGGACAGCGGCATTCTGGGAAGCGCCCTCTTTCGACGGAAGAAGAAATGGCAATAATAAATTTTGGCTCTATCAATATTGACCACGTTTACCAAGTAGAACACTTTGTGCAGCCTGGTGAGACGTTGGCCTCTACCCATTATCAAACCTTATTAGGTGGTAAGGGTGCAAACCAGTCTATTGCTTTAGCGCAAGCAGGTGCAGACGTAAGACACGTCGGCAGCATTCACGAAAACGACGCCTCATTTAAACAAGCTCTTATTAAGAAGGGTGTTGATTGTCGTGGCGTAAAGTGCTCAGAAGTTCCTTCAGGTCACGCGATTATCCAAGTCACGCCTAGCGGTGAAAACGCCATTGTATTGTTTGGTGGTGCTAACCAAACCATTACCGCAAAAACCGTAATGCAAGCGTTAGACGATACGCGTCCTTCAGATTGGGTACTAACCCAAAATGAAACAAGCAGCATTGAAGAAGTACTTCGCCAAGCGAAAGAAAAGCAGCTTAAAGTAGCTTTTAACCCAGCGCCTATGAGCGAGTCGGTTAAGCAGCTTCCATTAGACTGTGTAGATTTACTTATCGTAAATGAAACCGAAGCTGCTGCGATTACCGGTAAAGAAGAACTTGAAGATATTGTGACAGTGTTCAAAGAGCAATGGTCACACAGCGAAGTTATTATTACACTAGGTAAAGCGGGTGTAATGATGCTGCGCAAACATGAAGTTGTAGAAGTAAAAGCATTCTCTGTAGACGCGGTAGATACCACCGCAGCCGGTGACACCTTTATCGGTTATTTCCTGTCTGCATACAGCAACCACACCGATGCTAAACAAGCATTGCGTCGCGGGTGTGCAGCTTCAGCTATTGCGGTAACCCGCGAGGGCGCAGCGCAGAGTATTCCAACACAAAAAGAAGTGGATCGTTTCTTAGCGAAACACGCCAACTAGCAAGACGCACTGAGATAAATTGATGGCACATAAGATCATATTAGATACGGATCCGGGGATTGATGATGCAATGGCGATCTTTTTCGCCTTTCAATCTCCAGATATTGAAGTACTTGGCTTAACTACCGTTTACGGTAACGTTCCAGTAACAATGGCTGCGCAAAACGCACTAACACTTTGTGAAATTGCAGGTAAAGATATCCCTGTAACTAAAGGTGTTGGTATGCCGTGGGTTGGCCCAGAGTCAACGTACGCACACTTCGTACACGGCGAGCACGGCTTTGGTCATATTAAGCCTGAAGCGCCTAAAACCGAGCTTGACCCACGCAGCTCTGCGCAGTTTATCGTTGATATGGCGCGTAAATACCCTGGCGAAATCACCATTGTTGCTATTGGTCCACTAGGTAACTTGGCCCTTGCACTTCGTCTTGAGCCAGAACTGCCTAAGTTGGTAAAAGGCGTTAGCATTATGGGTGGTGCAGCGTTTGTACCAGGTAATGTTACGCCAGTGGCTGAAGCGAACATTTGGAACGATGCACATGCAGCAGAAATCGTTTTCGCAGCAGACTGGGAACTGACCATGTTTGGTTTGGACGTGACAAACTTCACGCCTTTCTCGCCAGCCTTTGTTGAAAAGCTTGAAGAGAAAAACAATACCCTTGGTGGTTTTGTGAAAGAAAGCGCCCAGTTCTACATGGATTTCTACTCGCAAAACCGTGAAGATCGCGTGTGTTTCTTCCACGATGCATTCCCGATTGCCCACCTTCGCCACCCTGAGCTATTTGAACTGACTGAAGGTCACGTTCGTGTTGGAACAGGGACACTAGATAGAGGGCAAACTGTAGTTGCACCTAAAGGTACAACACCGAGCCCGCTATGGAATGAAGCAAATACCATAAAGGTAGCGACTAAAGTTGACCACAAAAAGCTGGAACAACTATTCATAGACACCTACGCTCTATGATATGTTTAAGGGATTGTTAATACACAATCCCTTTTTTATTTACAGCTAGGTTTAAACTCAACGGTTATGAAAGCGGCGCCCCTCCCTCAAAATGAAGACGAACGTCTTGCCGAACTACTCAGCTATGACGTGCTTGATACCGAAGCTGAACAACTCTTTGATGACCTGACAGCGCTCGCTTCGCAAATTTGCGAAACCCCTATAGCACTTATTAGCTTAATAGACCCTGATCGCCAGTGGTTCAAATCACGAGTGGGGTTGGATGCTGAAGAGACGTCCCGGGAAATTGCTTTTTGCTCTCATGCGATTTTGCAAGAAGAAGTGTTCGAAATTTCTAACGCCACATTAGACCCTCGATTTCATGACAACCCTTTGGTAACAGGTGCCCCTGATATTCGATTCTATGCTGGCGCACCACTCATCACCCCATCGGGACACGCAATCGGTACACTTTGCGCCATTGACCGTAAACCTAAAACACTGACAGAAGCGCAGAGAGCATCACTTCAAACCCTAAGCAAATCGGTAGTAGCGCATTTAGAACTAAAGCGTAAAAACCGAGAGCTAGAGCGTACCAGCCAATTTAAATCTGATTTTTTGTCTTACATAAGCCACGAAATCAGAACGCCACTTAATGCGATAAACACATTTAGCCAACTGCTTGAAGGCGAAGCTCAAAAGTTAAATTTACCCTCGTCATTTACTACACCACTTTCCCATGTGAGCCAAAGCGGTGAAAGGCTTTTAGAAATAGTAAATTCTGTTTTAGACATAAAGCAGATAGAAGCGGGTAAAATGCGCGTAATGCCGCGCGCTGTAAACACCAAAGATTTTTTCACCCACTTGTTTTCATTAACGAAGATCCGCGCTGAAGACAGCGGTATCATATTTTCTACAAATATTGATGACGCCGTACCCGATACGCTGTTTTTTGACGACACCAAATTTGGACAAGTCGCGCTTAATTTGCTGTCCAATGCAATTAAGTTTACTGGTCGCGGTAAATCTGTGAAGGCGCAGGTAAAATACAAAAGCGGCAAGGTAATATTTAATGTCATTGATCAAGGCATTGGTATGAGCGATGACGATCAAAAACGGCTTTTTACACCTTTCGAGCGAATGGAAAACGCCCGTCAAATAAGTGGAACCGGCTTAGGCTTGAATATATCGAAGCGCCTTGTCGAGCTCATGGACGGGTCTATTAAAGTTAGTAGTAAGTTGAATCACGGTACCCGAATAAGTGTTACCTTACCTGCCGACGCCCTAAGCGCAAACCAGTTCGTTGAGGCTCAACCGCGCAGCTTTGTCGCCCAAGTAAACATAGATAACTCAGTAAATGTATTGGTAGTTGAAGACCACTATATAAACCAAGTGGTTATTCAAACCTTGTTCGAAAAACTGGGCGTGTCGCTTTCTGTGGTAAGCACTGGCGAGGAAGGCGTTGAATACGCCAAGTCTAATCCAGTCGACTTAGTTCTTATGGATCTTAATTTACCAGGTATTCAAGGCGATGAAGCAACATTAAAAATAAAGGGGTTTAAGCCAAATTTACCTATTGTTGCATTAACGGCGGATGTGATAACTCAGCCAGAACATTTGCGTGAGCAAGGCCTTGATGATGTCTTGACCAAACCCATTGAGAGTAGTGAATTGGTTCGTGTACTTAATCACTATTTAGGTGAATCTGATCGTTAACTTTTTGGTTTAAAGCGAGTAAGGCCTTCAATCATGCAGATAAACGTTTCACAAGAAAGCATGCAAGCTCGCGCACAGCTGCGGAAAAAGCTTCGCGTAGCGCGCCGTGAGTTATCTAGTGAACAACATGAGGATGCTGCAAAACGCATAGCATTACAACTCAATGCCCTGCCTTTTCTCAACGAGGGCACAACAATAGCGGGGTATTTAGTTAACGACGGCGAAGTCAATTTAAAGTACTACATCAATTCTGTTTGGCAGGCTTCAAGCAAAAAAAGATTCACACTTCCTGTACTACACCCTGTATGCAAAGGGCATCTACTTTTCTTAGCTTACAACCCAAACACCCAGCTTATTTGGAACAAATACAACATTGAAGAACCCGTGTTGGCTTGTAAAGACGTTGTTCCTGTTACGCAATGTGATGTTATTCTTATGCCGCTTGTAGGCTTTGATAATAACGGTAATCGCTTAGGCATGGGTGGTGGCTATTACGATCGTACATTAAGCTTTATTCAGCGCCAAATAGGTTCTCATTCGCCTCTTAAAAAACGTGCGCCAAAGTTGGTAGGCATTGCCCACGACATTCAAGAAGTAGATGCCCTACCTATTGCACCGTGGGATGTGCCGCTCGATGCTATAGTAACACCCACGCGCACCCTGCATTTTACTAACTCATGATAGTCATTATAACAAATTGAATATACGAACTTGTGGGTTCATGTACGCTTATACGATACACTTGCGAACACAATAAGTCGGAGAATGACCATGGATCAGAACGCAAAAAAACAAGCCGTAGCCAAAGCAGCCATCGAATATGTTGAAGCAGATAGCATTGTAGGTGTGGGTACAGGCTCTACCGTAAATTTCTTTATTGAAGAACTCGGTAACATTAAACACAAAATTGAAGGCGCAGTATCAAGCTCAGAAGCATCTACCGAGCGTTTAAAAGCCCTAGGCATTGAAGTGTTCGAGTTAAACGAAGTCAGCAACCTTTCGGTTTATATCGATGGGGCTGATGAGGTTACTGAACACAAGCATATGATTAAAGGTGGAGGCGCAGCACTCACTCGCGAAAAAATTGTAGCCGGCGCCGCAACTACTTTTGTGTGTATCGTTGATGAAAGCAAGCGTGTGCCTGTATTGGGCTCATTTCCACTACCGGTCGAGGTTATTCCCATGGCTCGCTCTTTCGTAGCACGAGAGCTAGTAAAGCTTGGTGGCGATCCTGAATACCGACAGGGAGTAGTGACAGATAACGGTAACGTTATTTTAGATGTACACAACCTTGAGATTCTTAATCCGCGCGAACTGGAACAAAAAATAAATAATATTCCGGGCGTAGTGACTAACGGTATCTTTGCGCTAAGAGGCGCGGATATTGTACTAAGTGCCACAGAAAGTGGTGTTGAAACCTTTAAGTGATAGCTTGGCACGGCGTATAGTACGGTGAAAAGCTATACAAAATACTGCTTTCAACTTAATGCGTTTTCTGTTAATTTCCGTTTAGACGTCTAGATGTCTTTAGTGAGGTGCGAGGCGTTTTAACGCTTACGCTAACTAAGGTCCGCGTCATTAGTAGCGAAAGCAATCAACGCGATTATAAAAGCTTGGTAGCAGTTTTGCTAAAGCAAGGCTTCAGAGCAGCGTAGTGATGCACATTACCGCACAGGTTATACAAAGCTACGCTTTTAATACTTGTACGTTCAGTTAGTCTTGGATTGGCGATGCAAGCAAACCAAATTACATCAGTGAGAGATAGCGAGTTCATGAGCAAAGTTTCATTAGAGAAGGATAAAATCCGAATTTTGTTGTTGGAAGGTGTTCACCAAAGTGCTTTGGAGACACTAAAAAGCAATGGGTATAGCAACATTGAATTTCTCAAAACCTCACTTCCTGAAGATGAGTTAATTGAGAAGATAAAAGACGCCCACTTTGTTGGTATTCGCTCGCGTACCCAAATTACCGAAAAAGTGGTTGATGCAGCGCAAAAGCTTGTGGCTATTGGCTGTTTCTGCATTGGCACTAACCAAGTTGATCTTGACGCCACACAACGTCGCGGCATCCCGGTATTTAACGCCCCGTTTTCTAATACTCGCTCGGTTGCTGAACTGGTTCTTGGGCAAATTATTCTTCTACTTCGTCAAGTACCAAGCAAAAACGCCAAAGCCCATCGTGGTGAATGGGAAAAAACTGCGGTTGGCTCTTACGAGGCTCGCGGAAAAACCCTTGGCATTATTGGCTATGGTCACATTGGTACTCAGCTAAGTATTCTTGCTGAACATTTAGGTATGCGCGTTCAATTCTTCGATATCGAAGATAAACTTGTGTTGGGTAACTCTGCCCAGGTGAAGTCACTGGGAAAACTGCTTAATACCTCTGATGTGGTATCGCTACACGTGCCTGAAACGCCTCAAACACAAGACATGATTGGCGAGAAAGAACTGTCTCAAATGAAAAAAGGTAGCATTTTAATTAACGCTTCTCGCGGTACCGTCGTTGATATTGACGCGCTTGCAAAGGCATTGGAAAGCGGCCACCTTAATGGCGCAGCAATTGATGTATTCCCAGTAGAGCCTAAGTCTAATACTGAAGAGTTTGAGTCACCGCTTCGTGCGTTCGACAACGTTATTCTTACGCCACACGTGGGCGGAAGCACACAAGAAGCGCAAGAGAACATCGGAATTGAAGTGGCAGGAAAACTAGCGAAATACAGCGACAACGGCTCTACGCTATCAGCGGTTAACTTCCCTGAAGTATCGCTGCCTGAGCACACCGGTCGTTCACGACTGCTTCACGTACATAGAAACCAACCGGGTATTCTTACCCAAATTAACCAAGCGTTTGCAGAAAAAGGTATTAACATTGAAGCCCAGTATCTACAGACCAACGCGGAAATTGGTTACGTGGTTGTGGATGTTAAAGAAGACCGTGGCTATGAAGCATTGGCAGAGCTTCAACAAATTGATGGCACAATTAAGACTCGCATTCTTCACTAAGAAGCCTTGTTTGTAGCCTAAACAAAAAACGCTGCACTGTGTGCAGCGTTTTTTTATGCTTATCATTTTACTTCGATATTTTGAAGGGCCTATTGACCTTTAAACAAATTAGTTCGGCTTAGAAGAAGTTGTAAACTAGGCTTACAGCAGTTTCAGTATCAAGCTTTTCTACATCTTCATCAACGTTGGTGTTGTGGTCTAATTTAAATGAAAGGCGCATAGAAAGGTTACCGCTAATGGTAGCCGTAAGCGCAGATTCGGCACGTGACTTAGTGTTGTCAGCCCCCACTTCCGTACTCACTGTTTGAGTGAATTTAGCAGTATCAGAAATCTTCCAAGAATATGCTGATGATGCACGAACAATCATGCTATCAAGGTTTTCACCGTCTTGAGTTTCAATAAAAGAATAACCCGGACCGATTGAATATTCTAAGGTATGGCGTTTGTTTTGAAGAACCTTTTGGTTCCAACCCGCAGCTACAGTAGCCTGGTAGTTAAAGTTGCTGAACCGGTCATCTTCATAAGATGCAAATCCGAATAAACGGTTATCTGGGTTGGCGAGTTTGTAGTTACCCTGCGCTGAACCGAAGAACTTCTGTGCAGAAGTAAATTCGATATCTTCTTGCTCGCCTGCATCATTTTCTTGTTGAACAGTTTCCTGTTTGTACAGACCTTTTAAAACGTAGTCGTTACTCCACTTCTCAAGTTCTTGATGCGCTTGAATACCTGCGCTGATAGATGTTGTTTCAGTGTTACCTGAGGTAGAGATAAAACCTAGCTCACCTTCCATTGTGAAAGGCTTCACTTCATCGTCTTGAGCGAAAACAGCCGGAGAAAGAGAAATTGCAACTAGAGATGCAAGCACTTGCTTTTTCATTGAACAATCCTATTGATTATCGGTCCATTCGTTGTACGCGATACCTTTTGAACTGCAAGGCGGTACAACACGAGTTTAAAAAGAAGTCTATTAAGTAATGCACCAGAGGAACTGGTATCACAAACAATGGTGCGAAGTGTACATTTTCAAACCTCTCAGTCAATGAGAACGCGGCAAAAAGCCTATATTCGACTATTAATTTACACTAATTGACTAAAAGAATTGATAGACCAGCGCTACCGATGTTTCTGTGCTTAACGCCGCGACATCTTCAGGAGTGTCTGTTTCGTGATTTAATATGAATGATAATTTCATTGCCAATGATCCAAATACATTGGCAGAAAGCGAGGTTTCTGAGCGAGATTTTGTATTTTCTTCGCCGGCCTCTGTACTAACGAATTGTCTTAATTTTGCACCCGAGCTCCAATGATATTTATACTCGGCAGACGCTCGCACTATAATGCCGTCATTCACAAGGCTCTCGTTGTCTTCTTCCGCTTCAATAAAGGTATACCCTGGCCCGACACTATAACGAAATTCGCTATCTTCATTTCGCCACACGCGCTGTGACCAACCCGCAGCAAGTGAAGCACGGTGTTCATAACCGGTAAACTGATCGTCTTCGTAATCGCCATACATGAAGAGGCGTCGTCCCGGCGTAAGAAGTTTATAGTCGAATTGTGCGCTCGTGAAAAAGCGCTGTGCGCTGATATCGCGCTCTGTGGTCGGCGTACCACTTTCTTTATAAAGCAGTTCAGCAAAATAAATACTGCTCCAGTTTTCGGTTTCGTGGTCAGCGTTGACCGCCGCTTTAACGCTTGCTGCAGACGTGTTGCCTGTATTAATTAAAACACCGAGCTCTCCGTCTAATGTAAAACGCGGTATTTCATCATCGGCGTCGGGAGTAAAATCTGCATGATAAAGCGTTTCAATAAGATCCCTCGCGTTTGCAGATAAACACACGCCAATACAAATGGCACCTACAACAACACGTGGCCGGAAGATTTTTCTAAACATAATCTGATTTTACGTCGAGCTATTATAGTTATTAGATTACGTCTATTCGAGACGCACGTAATACCAATCCTCTGGGAGAGCTTTACTCTGATTTACAATATAAAAGTGCGGTGACAGAATTGATGCACTGAAAGCTCAGTGAATAAGCGACACAATTTTTGCTGTTTCTTGCTCAGCATATTCAATTGAATTACTTATCACTTCCATGTCGAGACTTACTGTATTGGCTATTTCTGGCGTAAAAAGTTCAATGTCAGCATAGTTTTCTTTATCAAGTTGACTAAGTGTTATACGACTTGCAATTGCAAGAACACATACATCAACGTCAGAAGTATATTTTGCTGCATCGTTCATAAACGATACGGGATAAAAAAGACCAATCGGTAAGTGCCATTTTTCAAGTATGATACCGCTGCAATGTGCAAAGGTAAAACCGAAATGAGCCAGTTGCTCAATATGTGGCAAGTCACTCTTTTTCCCATTTCGGTAATTGTCATAAAGCTTAGGCTCTTTCTTCGCAACAATGAGCTCGCTCAGGTTTTGCAAAATACCCATCACGAAAAAGCGTTCGGCGCCACGAACATTCAGCCGCATGGCTAGACTCTTCGCCACCATCCCGCAATAAACAGAAGCATGCCAGTGCTTGTCTAAATCAATTAGCAATGTATCAAAATGCTTAAACGCAGTGGTTGCAGTTTCAGCAATAACCAAATTATAGAGGGCTTCGCCACCGATAACATTTATGGCTTTTGTTACAGATTCGATTTGAGAGGGGAAACGAAAAAGCGAACTATTGGCCAGGCGTAACACCTTAGCAGTGAGAGAGGGGTCGGCACTGATTAGTACAGCGATGTCTTCAATACTCGAACGAGGATTGTCTAGCGTTGAGCGTAAGCGCACGCAAATTTCGGGTAGCGTAAATGATTTCGCAGCATACGAAACATACTTTTCTAACGGCATTAATAAATCTCAAACTCTTTTTTAACGACTTTCAGGCGGCTCATCGAAAAGAGAAAACTGTTGTGCCGCCTCCTCGCCCTTCAGTGCTTGCGTTTTGCGTAATTTTGATAAAACTGCATTTTTACGTCGTACACACGCACTAATTATCTTTCTTTTTGTTGCATCATCAACTTTAAGCCAATAAAGGCGCTCATCACGACTTCTATAGCAGCCTTTGCAGTACCCTCTTGGACCAGACTCGCAGACACCTACACAAGGACTTGGGATTTCAAAAAATTCAAGCTGCTTAGATTGAGCTTTGATATCCGTCATTTCAGGCTTACCACCCTTAGTCAATGAGCTTTAAGTGCTTGAGAATACTCGGCACTATCCTAAATTAAAACGCATATAGGCGAATCTAGCCAGTAGACATTAGCAGTAATCTAATACATAAAGTGCACAAATGCGCGTTCTACTCAATATTGCGTGAGCGTATTAGCATAGCATGAATATTAGTCAATAAGGGTATATTCGATGGTAGACACCACGCGCACTTTCTTTATATGTGGATGATGACTATCGCGACTAGAAATACTGAACTGCCCTTGGTTGGCGCGCTTAATTTTGCCCAACGTACTTTTTGAATCTTTGGCAAATTTTTCCGCCACCTCTCTCGCATTGAGCGTAGCTTCTTCAATCATTGCCGGCTTTACTTCGTTTAAGCGGGTAAATACATAATCGGGCTGAGCACGGTAGCTTTGGTCTGATAATACAATACCCGTTTTAATTAACTCCCCAATTTGCTGCATAAGCGCTCGCACCTTTTCAACATCATTTGAAAAGACAGTAACAGTTTGAATGGCACTGTAGCGAAATGGCGCTTTTTCACTACTTCCGTATTGTTGCGCCAATTTGTCATTTATTTCAGGCTTTCCAATAGTAATACTTTCTGCTGAAATGCCCTTCTCTTCTAAAAAGTTAGCCACCTGAAAGCTATTCTTTTCGATATGTTCATACAGTTGAGGTAAGTCGTTGCCCGCGTCGACAAATTGAATAGGCCAAATAACCTGATCAGCAATGTATTCTCGCTCTGACAATCCTTTTACGGTTACTACTCTATCCCACGTTTGCATATCGTTCATGGCAGAAGACACCTGAACACCAAGCAAAGACACAGCAACCACCATGCCCATTGCCATTACTATCGCCGCACCTACTTTCATTCGAATCTCCATTCTTTCTGTTTTCAACAGGATACGAGCGAATATAAGCTTTTCGGTTTCACAAAACGAGATAAAAGCTGACCAATGGTGGCAAAAAAAAGGCCACTCAAATGAGTGGCCTAAAGAGCCCCTTAAGAGGGCAACGCTTGGGTAGACGGGAGAGTTAACCTTTACGCTGTATCAGGTAATAAAATACCGGAGTTAAGATAAGTCCAAATACGGTAACACCAATCATGCCTGAGAATACTGCCACACCCATGGCCTGACGCATTTCAGAGCCGGCACCGGTTGATACCGCCATTGGCAGCACACCCATGATGAAAGCAATGGACGTCATTAGTATTGGACGAAGACGTAAGCGACTTGCTTCTTTAATGGCTGAAAGCGCGTCCATCCCCTTGTCTTGAAGCTCTTTTGCAAACTCGACAATAAGAATGGCGTTCTTCGTTGCAAGGCCAACCAGTACAATCAGACCTATTTGGGTAAAAATATTGTTGTCGCCGCCATAAACTTGCACACCAATAAGCGCACTCAGCAAGGTCATGGGAACAATCAATATGATTGCCAGTGGCAAACGCAGGCTTTCGTATTGAGCAGCCAGCACTAAGAACACTAAAAGCACAACTAATGGGAATACAAACGCTGATGCATTACCCGCTAATATTTGCTGATAGGTGATCTCAGTCCACTCGTAAGTCATGCCAAGTGGTAACGTTTCAGCCAGTATTTCTTCAATAGCTGCCTTCGCTTGGTCAGACGAATAGCCTGGCGCTGCTGCACCGTTTATTTCAGCGGTGACGTATCCGTTATAGTGCATAACACGGTCTGGGCCTGCACTGTGCTCAATGTTCAAGAATGAGCCAAGCGGGATCATCTCACCTTGTGCATTACGCACTTTAAACTGCGTAATGTTCTCAATATCCTGACGGTATTGGGCATCAGCTTGTACATTTACTTGATAAGTTCTACCGAACAAGTTGAAGTCGTTCACGTATAACGAACCTAAGTAGCCCTGCATGGTGGTAAACAAGGTATCGATGTTTACACCTTGGCTCACCGCTTTTTCACGGTCTACATCTACATCGAGCTGTGGTACAGCAACAGTGAAGCTGGTAAATGCATCGGTTAGCGCTGGGTGTGCCCACGCTTTGCCAATCACTTCTTGCGTTACGCGCTCAAGTTCTTCAAAGCCTAGGTTCCCTCTGTCTTCAACCTGTAAACGAAAACCACCAATCGTGCCTAACCCCATTACTGGTGGCGGCGGGAATATTGCCACAAAGGCACCTTTAATAGACCCAAAGTTCTGGTTAAGCTGGGCGGCAATGGCACCACCAGATAGATCAGGCGTCGTTCTCTTATCAAAGTCAGTCAGCGTTGCAAACAACACACCTGAGCTTGGGCTATTGGTAAACCCGTTAATATTCAAGCCAGGGAATGCAATCGCATCTTCAACGCCAGGGTGTTCCATAGCAATACGAGACATTTCACGGATCACTTCTTCAGTTCTGTCTAAGCTTGCTGCATTAGGCAGTTGAGCAAAGGCGACCAAATACTGCTTATCTTGCGGCGGAACATAGCCTGTTGGTGTATTGGCAAACTGGAAGTAAGTGAGCCCTAGCAGACCCGCGTAAAGCACCATGATGATACTGCTCTTACGGATAAGCCCACCCACAGCACCAGTGTAGCGCTTTGAGTTACGGTCAAAGAAACGATTAAACGGTGAAAATACAAAGCGGCCAAACACTTTATCCATTAAACGGGTTAACCAGTCATTCGCTTTACCGTGAGGTTTCAACAGCAATGCAGATAATGCAGGGCTAAGCGTTAACGAGTTAATTGCAGAAATTACCGTAGAGATAGTAATTGTTAGCGCAAACTGCTTATAGAACTGCCCAGTAAGCCCGCTCATGAAAGCAGTAGGTACGAATACCGCAGCAAGTACCAGTGTTGTGGCAATGATAGGACCGGTTACTTCTTTCATTGCCTGTACGGTGGCTTCAAACGGCGCTTTGCCTTCAGAAATATTACGCTCTACGTTTTCGACAACAACGATGGCGTCGTCTACAACAATACCGATTGCCAACACAAGACCAAACAGCGACAGTGCATTAAGCGAGAAGCCCATTAACTGCATAAAGGCGAACGTTCCCACAAGTGAAATAGGTACTGCAACGAGTGGGATAATAGACGCACGCCATGTTTGTAAGAACAGTACAACAACAAGTACAACTAACAATACGGCTTCAAGAAGTGTACTAATTACCGCTTCAATCGAACCGCGAACAAATACGGTAGGGTCGTAGGCTATTTCGTATTCAAGGCCTTCAGGGAACGCCTTAGACAGTTCCGCCATTCGAGCGCGAACGTCATCTGAAATTTGGATTGCATTAGAGCCTGGTGCTTGGAAAACCGGCACCGCTGCCGCAGGGTTATTGTTAATAAGTGAACGAAGTGCATAAAACTCTGAACCTAGTTCGATACGCGCAACATCTTTAAGACGGGTTATTTCACCATTATCACCCGACTTAACAATAATATTTTCAAATTCTGCTTCATCTTTTAAACGGCCGCGCACATTTATAAGCAGCTGAAATTCGCTGGTGCCCGTAGGCTGTGCGCCTAGGCTACCTGCCGCCGCTTGCTGGTTTTGATCGGCTATAGCTGCTGCCACATCGCCAGGGTTTAACTGGAGCGCAGCCAGTTTGTTGGGGTCTAACCACACTCTCATGCTGAACTCACCAGCACCGAACAGGCGCACTTGCCCAACGCCATTGATTCGCGCTAGCTCGTCTTTAACAAACTGATCGGCATAGTTTGAAAGATAAAGCATGTCATAACGATTATCAGGCGACGTCAGGTGCACAACCATGGTTAAATCTGGTGACGATTTTTCAGTTACCACACCTAGGCGCTGCACTTCTTGAGGTAAACGTGGCGTAGCGCGATTTACACGGTTTTGTACCAACGTTGTAGCTTCATCTGGATCAGTGCCAATGGCAAACGTAATTGTTAGCGTCATACGGCCATCACTGGTTGCCTGTGATGACATGTACAGCATGTTTTCAACACCGTTTATCTCTTGCTCTAGCGGCGTTGCAACTGTTTCCGCGATAACTTCTGGATTTGCACCAGGATAATTCGCAGTTACCACCACGGTAGGCGGCACTACTTCTGGGTATTCAGTGATAGGCAGTTGCCAGACAGCAATTGCACCACCTATAAAAATAAGTAGGGAAAGCACGCCCGCAAAAATTGGGCGGCTAATGAAAAACTGCGAAATGTTCATTACTTAAGACCTGCTGTTGCTGTACCTGTGGCAAATGAACCACCAGATAAAACATCCTCAACCTGCGCCATGTTTTGGGTTACTTGTGTTGCGTTATCAACACGTGACTGCCAGCTAGATAAGTTTGCCAGAGCATCTTCATCACCCATAGGCACTTCGTTAGCGGCAACTTGGGCACCAGGGCGAACGCGCTGTAAGCCATCAACCACAATGGTGTCGTTTACATTCAAGCCGCTTGTGATGATGCGCATGCTGCCCACTTTGTCGCCTAGCTTAACCGCACGGTATTCCACTTTACTTTCGTCGTTTACAACCAGTACAAACTTATTATTAAGATCTGTGCCGATAGCTTTTTCTTTAATAAGAATGCCCTGTTCATCGGTGTCACCTGCCAATTTTAAGTGTGCAAATAATCCCGGAATTAAACGACCTTCTTCGTTATTAAATACGGCGCGAACGCGAAGTGTGCCGGTGCTACCGTTAACCTGGTTGTCGATGAAATCAATTTGACCCCAGTGGTTATAATCAGACTCGTTAGCAAGGCGCATCGCTACTGGCTGTTCATTGACTGCGGTAGACGCATTGTTATCGCTACCTACGTAGTTCAGATACGTCTGCTCATCAATATCGAAATACGCATACAATCGGTCGGTGGAAACGATGCGGGTGAGTTCAGTTTGTCCTGCGGTAACAAAGTTACCTTCAGTGATGTTTGCGCGAGAAATACGCCCAGAAATAGGTGCTTCAACACGAGCAAAGCCACGATTTAGGCGCGCTACTTCAAGTGCGGCTTGCGTTTGATTTAAGCTAGCAAGCGCTTGGTTTTTCTCAGCTAAACGAGCGTCAAGAACTTCTTCAGAAACCGCCTGAGTTTTACGAAGTTTGAAAGCACGGCTATAGTTTTGCTCAGCCAACTGAACGCGACTTTTGGCTTCTTCAAGTTGTGCAGTCAGTCGATCAACTTCTGCTTTAAACGTGCGGTTATCAATTAAGAATAGAGTTTGCCCTTGTTCGACATATTCGCCTTCGTCAAACGCAACAAAGTCAATGTAGCCCGACACGCGAGGACGAAGCGCTACAATTTGCGGAGACTCTAAACGGCCTGTAAAATTATCCCACTCGGTTAAACGCTGAGACACTACCGTTGCCACATCAACAGGAACACCAGCATTTGCGCTAGCGCTCATTGATTGACTTGGATCCTGCTCGTCACCACCGCATGCAGCGACAAGCGCAGTTAGGCTTACTATTGCCAATAGACGGGTAAAAGTTTTCATTGCAAGATTCTCTAAAAAATTAAACTAAAGTTTGATGCTGCGCATTATGCACACCATCAAACAATAAAAATAATTATCTTTTTATATGCAACACATCACATGATGTTATATATTGAGGATCGGGCTGACAGAGACAACTGCTTTTAAAGATTTAGAAGAATGGTTTCGCAGAGAAAATGAGAAATAACCGTATAAAAAGCGAGAGCTTAGGGAGATCAACAGTTACAGCGATATAGTGTACCAGTGTCGCTCGTCGCATTCATTTGGAAAATAAATGCTTTTAGCTATAACCTATAACTAAACTATGTCAGTTAAGTTACATAGCCAAAAACGAAGTAAACGGCAGCTTTTTTCATTGTTCTATAGGTGAAAGTAGACTGTCCGCAATAGACACCGGAGACAACCATGCGTCCACATGATTTAAATTTATTGATGATTTTTGATGCCATCATGACCGAGGGTGCAATTACCCGCGCAGCTGACAGGCTGTCGATGACGCAACCTGCGGTATCTAACGCACTCTCTCGTATGCGCACAGCCTGGAAAGATGAACTGTTCGTTAAAGATGGCCGTGGTATTCAACCTACCTCATTTGCTAAAAATCTATGGAGTCAGATTCAGGGCCCCTTAGGCGAGCTCGAAGTCGCCGTTAACCCAACTGACTTTAACCCTGCAACAGCTAAGCGTACCTTTCGTATAGCTGCAACTGACAGCATCGTTTCTATGGTGTGGGGGCCGCTACGCAAAGTGATTGAGAATGAAGCGCCAGGTATTAATATCCATGCCATTCCTAATTACGACATGGAAACCGACAAAATACTCAAAGACGCTGAAGCAGAGCTCACTTTCTCTAAATATCAGGAGCCTGGCTCTGTTATTCATGCCGAACATGTTCTCGACCCAAGCTGGGTTGTGGTAATGCGCCCCGATCATCCACTAGCAAAATCTCAATTGACCTTAGAAGACTTTGTTGCGGCTGATCATCTTCTAGTTTCTGTTACGGGTGATGTGACTGGCCCTACAGATCAGGTGCTGGCGAATTTAGGCCTTAAACGCCGCGTGGCAATGTCAGTAAACCAGTTTTATAACGCTACACCGTTATTAAAAGAGAGCAACCTTATTTGTGTAGCACCGTCTTTGGTAATGGAAAAAGAAATTTTCTCAGGGGAACTGGCGGTATTTGAAACGCCAATAGAAATTGTCAGCTCTCCGCTGTCTGTGATGTGGCACAAACGTCAGGATCAAGACGCGGGTTTACAGTGGCTTAGAGGACTCGTAGTTAGATTTATTCGCGAGCGTGTACAACGTCATGAAATGCTGCTCTCTCAATGCTGTAGAAAAGCCTATTGCGCCGAAACGGTTAAGCGCTTTATGGACCAGCGTAATATGAACTGCGAAGAATTTACGCCAGCCCATTTGAAAACGCCCAGCAATGATGAAATGGACGAAAGACGCGACACAGTAGCGGTTGGAAAAGAAACGGCTTAATACTAGCCTGCTTAGTTAACTACCCACTCGGCGAGACTTAACATGTTCGTCATCGCGTTGTGTTATCGCAGGTAAAGTGGTTCTAAAACATTCAAAGCCCTAATAAAAAAACCGCTCAATGAGCGGTTTTTTCATAATTCGAACAAAGAAGCTAATTTACTTCTTTTTCTTCGCTTTCGGGTTTGGCAGGTCAGTAATACTTCCTTCGAAGATTTCAGACGCAAGACCAATTGATTCGTTAAGCGTTGGGTGAGCGTGGATAGTCAATGCTACGTCTTCAGCATCAGCACCCATCTCAATAGCTAGGCCGATTTCGCCAAGCATTTCGCCCGCGTTGGTACCTACCATAGCACCACCGATTACGCGGCCCGTTTCTTTTTCGAAAATCATCTTGGTCATACCGTTAGTTGCATCAGATGCAATTGCACGGCCTGAAGCAGCCCATGGGAACGTTGCTGTTTCATAGCTTACGCCCTGCTCTTTCGCTTCTTTTTCAGTTAGACCAACCCAAGCAACTTCTGGCTCAGTGTACGCTACTGAAGGAATAGCGCGTGGATCGAAGTAGTGTTTCTGTCCAGCAATTACCTCTGCAGCAACGTGCCCTTCGTGAACTGCTTTGTGCGCAAGCATAGGCTGACCTACAAGGTCACCAATTGCGAAGATATGGTCAACGTTGGTACGCATTTGCTTATCAACATTGATAAAGCCTCGGTCGTCAACGTTTACGCCAGCTGCATCTGCGCCAACTAGCTTACCGTTTGGCTTACGACCAACAGCAACAAGTACTTTGTCGTAGCGTACTGGCTCTGCAGGCGCTTTCTTGCCTTCAAATGTTACGTACAAGCCATCGTCTTTTGCTTCAACCGCAGTCACTTTGGTTTCAAGCATGATGTTAAACTTGTCTTTGTAGTCTTTCATGAACACTTTCATGATGTCTTTGTCAGCTGCTGGAATTAGCTGATCTAAGAATTCAACTACATCAATGTTCGAGCCAAGTGCTTCGTACACAGTACCCATTTCTAGACCGATGATACCACCGCCTAGTACTAGCATTTTCTCTGGAATGTCTTTCATTTCCAGTGCGCCAGTTGAGTCAATTACACGATCATCTTCTGGGATGAACGGTAGGCTTACTGGCTCAGAACCCGCAGCGATAATCGCTTTTTCGAAAGTAATAGTAGTAACGTCGTTACCATTTTTTACTTCTAGGGTGTTTGCGCCTGTAAATTTACCGAAGCCTTGTACATGCTTGGTTTTACGCATTTTAGACATACCGCTAAGGCCATTTGTTAACTGCTTAACAACGCCGTCTTTATATTCGCGGATTTTATCTAAATCGATGGTAGGCTCGCCAAACGATACACCGTGGCTAGCAAGGTGCTTCGCTTCTTTCATCACTTTAGCAACGTGAAGAAGGGCTTTTGAAGGGATACAGCCAACGTTAAGACAAACACCACCAAGCGTGTCGCGTGAGTCTACGATAACTGTTTCAATACCTAAGTCAGCCGCACGGAATGCTGCTGAATAACCGCCAGGGCCGCCGCCCAGTACCACCAATTGCGTTTTAATTTCGCTCATTGTGAACCTCAATCCTGTTCTTGTAGGGTCATGCTATTACTTTTGTGTAATAGCATAACCTAAATGCCACCAAATGGGCTTATAAAATCGTCGAAAATGTTACTGATATTGTAAACTTTTTCGACCTTTTATTTAAAGTATGATTCTGCGTAAGTCAGTTAGGTTTGCAGCAACCTCAGTAGAGAATCTTGCACCTACCGCACCATCGATGACTCGGTGGTCGTATGACAGGCTTAGCGGCACCATTAAGCGCGGCTCAAACTCTTTACCATTCCACTTAGGCTTCATCTCAGACTTCGACACACCTAATATGGCGACTTCTGGTGCATTTACAATAGGTGTAAACGCCGTGCCACCAATACCACCTAGACTAGAGATGGTGAACGTTCCACCCTGCATGTCAGCCGCTTTAAGCTTGCCTTCACGGGCTTTCTTAGAAGTGTCGATAAGCTCTTGAGACAGCTGCTCAATACCTTTCTTATTCACGTCACGAATAACAGGTACAACAAGGCCTCCCGGTGTTTCAACCGCAATGCCAATGTTGATAAACTTCTTAATGATTAAGCTTTCGCCGTCGTCAGAAAGCGATGAGTTGAATACTTCGTATTTCTCAAGCGCTTTCGCTACCGCTTTCATAACGAATACTAGTGGTGTGATCTTAAGACCAGACTTAATTTTCGCGTGGTAAGCGTTTTGCTCTTTACGGAATTCTTCAACTTCAGTGATATCTGCTTCGTCGAACTGCGTAACGTGCGGGATAGTCGCCCAGTTACGGTGTAAGAACGGTCCAGAGATCTTTTGAATTCGAGAAAGCTTTTGTTCTTCAATCTCGCCAAACTTGCTGTGATCAACAGGCTTAACCGGAACGATTTGAAGTACGTTGTCGCCCACAGGAGCACTGCCTGAAGCTGCTGCTGTGCGAGGTTTCGCAAGCTCAGCTTTCACATAGGCTTGAACGTCTTCTTTCAAGATACGGTTTTTAGGACCAGAGCCGTTAACTTGAGTAAGGTCTACACCAAACTCACGAGCAATACGGCGAACCGAAGGAGAAGCATGTGCTTTACCTGTATTCTTGGCTTCTGGCGCTGGAGGCACAGGAGAGCGACCTTGCGAGGCTTCCTGCTGTGACGCTTGTTGAGTCTCTTCTTGCTGTGACTCTTGTTTAGTCTCTTCTTGTTTAGGCGCTTCAGCAGGCTTTTCAGCTGCACTTGAAGAAGATCCACCGCTGGTCTCAAGCTTAACAACCAAGGTGCCTTGCTTAACTTTGTCACCCGCTTTGATAAAGACCTCTTTAATCGTACCTGCATGTGTTGAAGGCACATCCATGGTCGCTTTATCAGTTTCTAGCGTAATAAGACCGTCTTCTTTTTCAACGGTATCGCCAGCTGATACAAGCACGTCGATAACGTCAACTTCACCGTCTTCACCAATGTCAGGCACGGCTACCTCAATGGTTTCGCTACTTGCAGACGCCGCTGGCGCTGATTCTTGCTTTTCACTTTCCTTGGCAGCCGGTGCAGACGCTTCAGAAGATACATCGCTAGACGCCGATTCACTTGAAGACGAGCCTGAGCCCGCTACTTCAAGCTTAATAACAACTGTGCCTTCCTTCACTTTATCGCCAGTACTGATGAATACTTCTTTCACCGTACCTGCGTGTGTTGAAGGAACATCCATGGTTGCTTTATCGGTTTCAAGGGTAATTAGCCCATCTTCTTTTTCAATGGTGTCGCCCACAGAAACCAATACGTCGATTACGTCTACTTCGTCGTCAGAACCGATATCCGGAACTGCAACTTCAATCACTTCGCTGCTGTCAGACGCAGCTGGCGCTGCTTCTGACTTGCTTTCGTCTTTTGGTGCTTCTTCTTGCTTGGGCGCTTCTTCTTGTAAAGCATCGTCTGAAGATGATTCTTCAGCGGCGCTCTCACCAGCACTATCACCACCAGCAACTTTCATTTCACCAATCACATCGCCTTCTTTGATTTTATCGCCTACTGATACAGACAGGCTTACAATCTCACCTTCAAACGGTGCTGGGATGTCCATTGACGCCTTGTCACTTTCAACAGTAACAACGCCTTCATCAGCCTCAATGTTGTCGCCTACGGCAACACATAGCTCGATAACTTCAACTTCGTCACCGCCTACGTCGGGTACGATAATCTTTTGAATATCTGACATATGTAAAATACCTTATCTGGCTTACGCGTAAAGTGGGTTAAGTTTTTCAGCGTTAATTTCAAAACGCTTAATGGCTTCTGCTACCACTTTCTTCTCAACGTCGCCGCGCTGAGCCAATTCGTAAAGTGATGCCACCACAATGTATGACGCATTAACTTCAAAGTGAGTACGCAAGTTTTCACGGCTATCGCTTCGACCGAAACCGTCTGTACCTAGGCAGCGGTATTCAGTTTCGATGAACGCACGTACTTGGTCTGAGTAGTTCTTCACATAGTCAGTGGCAGAAATTGCAGGACCTGCGTCTTTCGTGATTACCTGACCAATGTAAGGTACTTTTTGCTCAGCTTCTGGATTTAGCATGTTCCAGCGCGCAACGTCTTGACCTTCACGCGCTAGCTCGTTGAACGAGGTCACAGAGTAAACGTCAGAAGACACGTTGTAGTCTTCACATAGTATCTGGGCCGCTTTACGCACTTCGTTCAAGATAGTACCTGAGCCCATTAGCTGTACATTAAGCTTAGACTTGTCATTTTCAACACGCTCTAGCTTGTAGATACCTTTAATGATCTGCTCAGCAACATCATCACCTTCTGGCATTGCAGGGTGCTGATAGTTCTCGTTCATTAGCGTTAGGTAATAGAAAATATTTTCATTGTTACCGTACATGCGACGCAGGCCATCTTGAACGATAACCGCGACTTCATAACCGTACGTTGGATCGTAAGTAATACAGTTAGGGATTAGGTTCGCCTGAACGTGTGAATGACCGTCTTGGTGCTGTAGACCTTCACCGTTAAGCGTGGTTCTACCCGCAGTTGCGCCTAAAAGGAAACCACGTGCTTGGCTATCGCCTGCTGCCCATGCCAAGTCACCAACACGTTGGAAACCAAACATCGAGTAGTAGATGTAGAACGGAATAGTGGTAGCGTTACACGTTGAGTAAGACGTACCCGACGCAACCCACGATGCCATTGCACCTAGCTCGTTAATACCTTCTTGTAATACCTGACCTTTCTTATCTTCGCGATAGTAAGCGACTTGGTCGGCATCTTGAGGTACGTATTTCTGGCCTTCGTTGGCATAAATACCTACCTGACGGAATAAGCCTTCCATACCAAACGTACGGGCTTCATCAGGAATAATTGGTACTACACGCTTACCAATTTTCTTATCTTTCAATAGCGCATTAAGTACACGTACAAACGTCATAGTTGACGATACTTGACGGTCACCTGAACCTTTTAAAATAGCATCGAACGCGCTTAGTTCTGGAACTTCTAATTGCTCTTCAGCCTGTTCGCGGCGAGAAGGCAAGTAACCGCCTAGAGCTTCACGACGTGCACGAAGGTACTTCATTTCTTCGCTGTCTTCGTCGAACTTGAAGTATGGAAGGTCAGCAATCTTGTCGTCTGCTACTGGAATATTGAAACGGTCACGGAACGCTTTGATTGAATCAACGTCCATTTTCTTCACGTTGTGCGCTACGTTTTGTGCTTCACCTGATGCACCAAGACCGAAACCTTTAACCGTTTTAGCAAGGATTACCGTTGGACGATCTTTCGTATCAATCGCTTTTTGGTAAGCCGCGAATACTTTAACTGGATCGTGGCCACCACGGTTCAAGCGCCAGATGTCGTCGTCAGACATGTTCGCTACAAGTGCCGCTGTTTCAGGATACTTGTTGAAGAAGTTTTCACGGGTGTACTTGCCGCCTTTGGCTTTACAGTTCTGGTATTCACCGTCTACCGTTTCGCCCATAAGCTGAATTAGCTTGCCAGATTTATCACGAGCTAATAGCTCATCCCAGTAGCTACCCCAAATAACTTTCACTACTTCCCAGCCAGCGCCGCGGAACGTACCTTCAAGTTCTTGGATAATTTTGCCGTTACCACGAACCGGGCCGTCTAGACGCTGAAGGTTACAGTTGATAACAAACGTTAGGTTGTCTAGGCCTTCACGAGAAGCAAGACCAATTGCACCCAAGCTCTCTGGCTCGTCACACTCACCGTCACCCATGTAGCAGTAAACGCGTTGACCTGAACAGTCTTTGATACCACGGTTAGTTAGGTACTTAAGGAAGCGCGCTGTGTAGATAGCTTGAAGTGGACCAAGACCCATAGATACGGTTGGGAACTGCCAGTAGTCTTTCATCAAGTGAGGGTGTGGGTAAGACGACAGACCATCGCCAGCGCACTCTTGACGGAAGTTGTTTAACTGTTCTTCAGTTAAGTTGCCTTCCATGTATGAACGCGCATAAATACCTGGAGAAATATGGCCCTGTGCGAAAATAAAGTCGCCACCTTGATTCTCGTTAGTCGCTTTGAAGAAGTGGTTAAAGCCCACATCGTAAAGCATAGCCGATGATGCGAAGCTACCAATGTGGCCACCAAGCTCTAGGTCTTTTTTAGATGCACGCAATACTATCATCAATGCGTTCCAACGAATTGCCGCACGGATGCGCGCTTCGATGGTCAAGTCACCAGGCATTTTTGGCTCTTGCGCTGCTGGGATAGTATTGATGTAGGCAGTAGTTGCGTCATACGGTAGATGCGCTCCGCTGCGACGTGCTTTATCAATAAGTTTTTCGAGTAAATAGTGGGCGCGTTCTACGCCTTCCTCTTCTAAAACCGACTCAAGCGCATCAATCCACTCTTTAGTTTCTTGAGGATCTACATCTTGGTGCATCATATCAGACATGGTGCCATCCTATTTTTTGCTTATATAGAAAATCCTCCCTTAGCATTGCCTCTACTCTTAAAGGCGCTAAAAGAAGGAAAACTAAATTACGTTGTACTCACAGTGACCCAATCTGGCTCACCTGCTTTTGCAGTGGCACAGGAAAAAACCTGACCGGCCTCTGCGAATGAATAGCTATCTAGCCCTTATCTTATAAAAAGTCAGGTTAGTAACTAAATCTCTAATCGTCGCAATGCGCGCTGTACGCGGGTATCGCGTTGATTAATGGTTAATAGCGTTTTTTCAATAAACGCCAAATGCGTATTACATGCCTGACGCGCAGCTTCAGGGTCGCGAGAAGCAATGGCCTCTACAATTTCACGACGCTGCTTAGCAATGTCTTCCACCGCTTCAGGGTGCGCTGCCAGCATGTCAAAGTTTCGTTCAATATTGTCCACCAGCATGCTTTGCATGGTGCTCATTACGTGCAACAACACCATATTGTGTGATGCTCTTGCCATAATTATATAAAACTGTCCTAGCGCCTCAGCTTGGGCACGCTTACTTTCGTGCGCTTTAGGCGTAGGTACGTCGTTCAATGCTTGCTTCAATGCGTTGTAATCTTCAGGTTGACCACGAAGTGCCGCGTAGTACGCCGCCATCCCTTCAAGGGCATGACGAAATTCAAGCAAATCAAATTGAGTTTCAGGACGCTGGCTAACTAAGTCCATTAGGGGGTCTGTCATGGCAGAATTAAGGTTGCGATTAACAAACGTACCGCCGCCTTGCTTACGTTCTACCAACCCACGTGCCTGTAAATTACCAATGGCTTCCCTAAGCGAAGGTCGCGATACATCAAATTCAAGCGCAAGCTCTCTCTCTGGCGGTAATTTTTGACCAGCCAATAACGTACCGTCGAGTATCATTGACTCGAGTTGCTCGGTAATCACATCAGAGAGTTTTTTTCGCTGCTGCCGCATGCGCTCTATGTATCCTTTTATTTAAACCGTGCTCTATAACAATAGCGACGTTATAAGAGCGGTGAATGTAAAAAATAATCGTGGAATATTTAATCACAAACACAATTGGTAATACCATTTTACCTATCTAGTTTAAGGCAGATCGATTTCGAGGTAAATACTCACAAGCATAGCAAAGCATTTACCTTTTGCTGGGTGTTAAGCTTTATTGTTGAATTTGTTAAGAAAAATCAGTAACCGCAAACTGGTCTGATGAGGAAGGGAGAATGCAGTAATAGGGGCAAAGCGCCTGATCTACATACAATTAATAGATAGACCAAACGCCCTTCTAAGCCAAGTAGGCTAGTAAATTTTAAAAATAATGACTATGCAAGACTGCCTACAAGCGTGAGCGCTGATGTTATTACAAGAAGAAAAATAACATTACGTTTTGCTAACTTTACAAGCAACTTCGGTTCTATTGCTGCATTTTCAACCTGCAACTGCTGTTCATCAGGCGTTAGAATCTCAGCTTTCGAAGAAATTTGTGTAAGCACATCGTATGCAGGTACATCGAACTGAAGTGCATACTTAATCCACTCAGGTAACGCGCGAGAGAAATGTCCCATCATCAACATACCGAAGGCTGTCACGCGAACAGGGATATAATCAAGGGCAAACATTAATCTGCCAGCAGCCCCTTTTAACGGATGATTAGCACTGCATAATGCCTCGGTTGTGCTTCGACTCAAGCTGTAAAACAGCGCGCCAGGTGCACCAAAAGCAATAAACCACAGCACCACAGCGGCATAGTGTTGATAGTTAAGCCAGGTAAGGTGTTGGCCAAAAGTTTTGCCTTCTGTACCCGCACTTCCGTCACTGTCTGTTTGACTTGCACAATGCCCTAGTTGGTCGGTGTACATACTGCACGCCTGAAGGTCTCCTCGATCAGCAGCATTCAAAAAACTCTTGTAGACGGCTCGCAATGCGGGGCAGCCAATACAGATGAACAAAATTATGCTTTGCTCTATAAACGTAAGAAATGCGCCAAGTACCCAGTATTCAATTGCTCCCAGCACTACTGCGGGAAGTAAAAGATAGAAATAAAGTGCTGTGGATGAGACCTTTTTACTCTCGTCCTCACCTTCATTTCCTTCTTGAAACTTAATCAACCCTTTATCTTGAAGAAAAGCACGATATTTAGCGGCATACTTTTCAATATGCCAATTAGGTGTTTTTGTTATCAACCGCTCGAGGCTGAGAACCAATAGCAAGCTCATTAACATCATAGGTATTGAGTTTCCTTTTTTCTGCAGTGCGGATTAGTTAAATTATTTAAACCCAGCAACGCGCATTCTATATTTTGCCCAATCGAAAGCTGCACCAGGGTCAGTTTTTCGCCCTGGAGCTATATCATTATGGCCTACGATACGCCCTAAAGTGATCCGAGGATAGTATCTCGTAATAAAATCAGTGAGTTCGCCAAGGGCTTGGTACTGTGCATCGGTGTAAGGCAACGTATCAGTGCCTTCAAGTTCAATACCTATAGCATAGTCGTTACAGCGGCTGCGGCCTTGAAATGAAGACAGGCCTGCGTGCCATGCCCGCTGTTCAAAGGGCACAAATTGCTCTATTTCACCCGTTCGATAAATTACACAATGAGCAGAGACCCGTAACCCAGCAATTTCTCTATAGAAAGGATGTTCATCAGGATTGAGGGTTCCGGTAAACAATTGGCGAATGCCCGGCGTACCAAACTGTGAAGGAGGTAGTGAAATATTGTGTATCACTAACAGGCTAATGTCTGCGCTGTCAGGACGGGCATCATAATGCGGACTTGCTGTGTACTTTGCTTCGTTGTAAAGCACCATAGTATTTGCTTCGATAATTGATTTTCTACGTTATAGCCTACATTGTATATGGATATAAGTGTATAGGGCTATACATTGCATTCTAACAAGCTAATCAGCACGTTAGTCCTTTGCTTAAGAGATTACGCCGAGTATTTAGCGATACGAAAAGCGGTGCCCCACTATTATAAGAAAGGTAGAAGCATGAATGAACAACAAGACCCGACAGCGTCAACGGGTAAATGGATGGTTGCGCTTACTTGGATTTGCGGTTTTGGTCTACTGGTTTTTATTTTCTCAGATCTTCTAGAAAAACAAATTAACCCAAATAGCGAACCAACATCAGAGCGTATTGGTTCACAGACCGAAGTCCGACTTAAGCAAAATCGCCAAGGTCACTATGTGACAACAGGTTATATTAATGGTGAGGAAGTCGTATTTCTTGTTGATACGGGTGCCACTGACGTGGCCGTTCCCGCTCATTTGGCTAACAAGCTTCAACTCAAAGCGGGTCGAGAAGGGTTAGCCAGCACAGCTAACGGCGTGGTAAGAGTCGCCGAATCGACCATTGAAACTTTGCGCATTGGTAAAATTGTGGTGCGCGATGTAAAAGCAAACTTAAACCCCGGTATGCAAGATGACCATATATTGCTGGGAATGAGTGTTCTTCGCCAATTAGAGTTTACTCAGCGCGGAGAATGGTTAATATTGCGTACCCTTTAAATACACAGATAGCATAGATCATAGCGATGAAGATGACATCACCAGACATGCAAGCGATTCGAAAGCAAGTATCGAACGCGCTTATTGAAGATCTTGGCGGCGAATTAAATGCTGCAAACGACATTACGGCGAACCTGATAGATGAAAGCGTTAATGCAAAAGCCACTATTATTACGCGAGAGCCTTGCGTGGTATGTGGAATCGCATGGGCAAACCAAGCGTTTGCACTAATCGACGAGTCGGTGTCGCTAACGTGGCATGTAAAAGATGGTGACAAGGTTGATGCCAACACCGTACTGGTTAGTTTGGAAGGCTCTGCTCGCGCGATATTGACGGCAGAACGTACGGCGCTTAACTTCCTACAAACCCTGTCAGCAACCGCCACTGTTACTGCCTTTTACGCTAAGTTTTTAGATGGCTCCAACACCAAAATTCTCGATACCCGCAAAACGTTGCCAGGTCTGCGGCACGCACAGAAATACGCGGTGCGTTGTGGTGGTGGTCAAAACCATCGTGTGGGTTTGTTCGATGCATTCTTAATTAAGGAAAACCACATATTTTCTTGCGGAAACATCGAAAAAGCCGTAAGCCGAGCGAAAATAATGATGCCGGGCAAGCCCGTTGAAGTAGAGGTAGAGAACTTAACCGAGCTTGAACAAGCCCTTGGTGCAGGTGCCGACATTGTCATGCTGGATAATTTTTCTAACGAACAGATCCAACAGGCAGTAGCGCTCAACAAAGGTCAATGTAAACTGGAAGTATCAGGAAACATTACTGATGAACGACTGGCGTCTCTCGCTAAGCTAGGCGTAGATTACATATCATCTGGAGCTTTAACCAAGCACGTTCAGGCCATTGATTTGTCGCTGCGCATTAACTTGTCATAGCAGAGCAAGAAAGGTAAAGAGCCAAATTAAAAGCTGTAAAGGTGAATTTAACATTAGGTAAGCGAATGTGTTGCTTATCCCCGTGTACTTCCACCTTTATAACGCGGCTTCTTTGTTGCACGTGTTTTATTACGAAGCTACAGTGTTTCAGTGAAATTTACGTTATCGCAATTATCACTTCCCTATACTGTGGCTTTAATTACTGAGACCTTAATGGTTGAGGTTGCACAGTGATTTTAAATCACTGAGTAGATGTATAATTTACAATACGATTACTCGTCATTCTGTTCAGTCATTTCTCGATAATGCTTTTTGTGTATAGATAGATATGCGCACTTAAGTCATTAACTTTTATACGAAAGTTCAAGTGATAAAGCCTGCCAAGGCGCGGCGAACCATGTCATACTGAAAAAGCTAGACATAGGTATATTCGCCTATACTTGTCAGTAACAAATAAAATTCTATACTGAGTATCAAGTACCAGGGGCGTTAAACGGACGACTCGGGTATAAACGTCAATTTGAATTAGATTTAAACTTTACGTGTTATACACGTCCCGGAGAAAACCATGATGAATATGAATACTAAAAACCAAAAAGGTTTCACCCTAATCGAACTAATGATTGTTGTTGCAATCATCGGTATTCTTGCAGCAATCGCATTGCCTGCTTATCAAAACTACACGCAAAAAGCGCGTTTTACTGAAGTTACCAATGCAACAGCAGCTGTAAAATCAGCAGTCGAAGTTTGTGCTCAAACCACTAACGATCTTGCTAACTGTGTACAGAATACGAACGGCATTCCAGCTACAGTTGCAGCATCTGCGGCAAATGCTGACCCTGATATTGTAGGCGTTACAACTGGTGCTAACGGCGTAATCACTGCAACTGCACATGGCGATATGGATGTACCAGCGCCTGGAACATACGTTTTGACTCCAGCCCTTAACGGTGGTCGAGTAACGTGGACAGCAGAGTGCACACCAGCCACTCTTTGTTAATCTCGAAAGATTAGATTCCGAAAGCCCAGTTATATACTGGGCTTTGTTGTTTAAAGAGAGAAAACTCGATGGCGAAAGCAGCATCTACATTTACATGGCAAGGAAAGGATCGCCATGGACAAAGCCGTAAAGGAGAAATTTCTGCATCTTCTCTTTCGGAAGCTAAAAATATCCTTCGTCGCCAAGGAATTTCCGCTAATAAAGTAAAAAAACTTTCAACACCTCTTTTTGGGGGTGACAAAAAAATTACAGCTGCTGATATTTCTGTAATCTCAAGGCAAATAGCAACAATGCTAGCAGCAGGTGTAACTTTAATTCAGTCTTTAGATATGATCTCTCAAGGCCATGATAAGGCTAAGATGAGAAAGCTTCTTGGGGAAGTCACGGATGAAGTAAAGTCTGGAAACCCTTTATCCAGTGCGCTGAGAAAGCATCCCGAATATTTCGATGATCTGTATTGTGATTTAGTTTATACCGGCGAACAGTCAGGCGCACTCGAGACCATTTACGATCGTATTGCTACCTATAAAGAAAAGGCTGAAGCACTTAAGTCAAAAATTAAAAAAGCGATGTTTTACCCAGTCGCCGTCGTCGTTGTTGCATTCATAGTTACGACTATCTTACTTATTTTTGTTGTACCACAATTTGAAGAGATTTTTAGCAGTTTTGGCGCAGAGCTTCCCGCCTTTACACAGTTCGTACTCGCAATTTCACGATTTGTTCAAGACTATGGTGTTTTCATAGCGATCGGTATTGGAATTGGTGGATACCTTTTTGCTAGAGCTTACAAAAAAAGTCAAAAACTGCGCGACAATATTGACCGCAATATTTTAAAAACACCGGTGGTTGGAGAAATTCTAAAAAAAGCCAGCATTGCGCGCTTTACCCGAACCCTAGCCACGACCTTCGCAGCAGGTGTGCCGCTTATTGGCGCACTAGAATCCGCTGCCGGAGCTTCGGGCAACGCGGTATACCGCGAGGCCATTTTGTACATGCGTAAAGAAGTGGCAGGCGGTATGCCTATGCACGTTGCAATGCGCGCTACACAAGTATTCCCTGACATGGTGACGCAGATGATTGCCATTGGTGAAGAGTCGGGCGCGGTTGATGAAATGCTCAGCAAAATTGCCACCATATATGAAGCTGAAGTAGATGATATGGTAGACGGTTTAACCAGCCTACTAGAACCTATGATCATGGCCGTACTTGGCGTGGTAATCGGCGGCTTGATTGTAGCTATGTACCTCCCTATATTCCAGATGGGTAACGTGGTATAACGTGGCTCAGCACCAAAAGAACGAAAATCAACAATTATAAGAACCACATACCATGGACGCGATAATTACGCTTAGTCAGCTGTACCCCGCTATATTTTATTCCCTTGTTTTTTTTGTAAGCTTAATGGTTGGCAGTTTTCTAAACGTGGTGATTTACCGCTTGCCTATTATGATGGAACGCAGCTGGCAGCAAGAGTACCAAAGCTATTTTAGCGAGGGTGAGCCGACACCTAACGATAAAAACTCAACAGCGTCAGAGGAAGTATTCAACCTTGTAAAACCAGACAGCACATGCCCTAGCTGCGGCCACAAAATTCGCGCATGGGAAAATATTCCTGTTATTAGCTACCTGTTCCTTAAAGGTAAATGCGCTAAATGCAAAGTTGGAATATCAGTTCGTTACCCGCTGGTTGAATTGTTTACTGCTTTAGCCTGTACGTTTGCGGCCTATCAATTTGGTGTCACATCGCAAGCACTATGGGCCGTATTGTTTACCTACATACTCGTTGCTCTGCTGTTTATTGACTTAGATAAGATGCTATTGCCTGACCAGTTGACACTGCCTCTACTGTGGTTGGGGTTACTGTTGAGCACGCAACACATTTTTGTAGGCTCCACCGACGCTATTATTGGCGCAGCGGCGGGTTATTTAAGTTTATGGACTGTTTATTGGCTATTTAAACTTGCCACTGGCAAAGAAGGCATGGGCTATGGCGATTTCAAGCTGCTCGCCGCACTTGGCGCTTATACGGGCTGGCAAGGTTTGCCCATAATTATTTTGCTCTCTTCGTTTGTTGGTGCAATTGCAGGCATACTCATAATGGTGATTCAAAACAAAGGTAAGTCGCTGGCAATTCCTTTTGGTCCCTATCTCGCAGTGGCGGGTTGGCTGACACTGCTTTTTAAAGACGCCATTATTACCACCTATCTTGATTACGTACTTTAGTTAGAAGGTGCCGGCATTATGGATAAGCAGACCCCCTTTGTAGTAGGCCTTACTGGCGGGATAGGTAGCGGTAAATCTGCTGCCACTGATATTTTTGCGTCGTTAGGCATAGACATCGTGGATGCCGATGAGGTCGCAAGGGATGTAGTTGCCGTGGGCTCACAAGGGTTGCTTCAAATAGCTGAGCATTTTGGCGAGCATATTTTGCTTGAAGACGGTAGCCTTGATCGCGCCGCACTTCGAGAGAAGGTTTTTGCTAACCCAGATGAAAAGAACTGGCTGAACAGCCTTCTCCACCCGCTTATTCGTTCTCGCATGCAACAGCTAATCATGGAATCGACTTCTCCCTATTGCATCTTGTCTGTTCCACTATTAGTTGAAAACAAGCTTACTGAAATGTGTAACCACGTAGTAGTGGTTGACTGCCCTGAAGCGCTTCAGCTTGAACGCGCCTTAAAGCGAGACGGTAGCGCTGAAGCAACGATAAAGAGTATTATGGCGTCACAAGCTAGTCGTAAAGAACGGCTGAGCGCTGCAGACCATGTACTAGACAATAGCACCAGCTTAAACGCCCTCTCTTCGCAAGTTTCGGCCTTGCATGAACACTTACTTTTGCTATCTAAAGCGTGAAGTTGATAGGCGAAATTAACGCAAAAACACATCCCTAATGACTAAATTCACCACCTAGAAGCAAGGCGTTACAGCCTTACGAATTGATTTTTGAAACTTTTTTGACCAATTAACGTCAAAGTAAAGATTTGGCGAACAAGTATACTTGGCTTAAACGCTTTGATGCTTTAGGCTTATTACCTTTCACTGTTCAGCTAAATTTTTAGCGACATTTCTCTAAGTCTATGTGTTTTAAGGGGTTCCATGGGTCACGCTGTTTTCGAATTTCCACTAAAGGAAAAAGTACGTAACTATTTACGTGTTGAGCAGCTGCTTGGACAACTTAAAATTACGGCTAAATCAGAACATACTCATCTGCAGCTGGTGTTCTTTGAACAGCTTTTCGAATTACTTGATCTCATTGAAAGACTGGATCTTCGCTCCGATCTTACCAAAGACCTCGAAGCCCATGAAAAGAACTTGGTGTATTGGTCTAAGCACCCGAAAATTGACAGCACCGCATTAGAGCAAGCACTAAAAACCGTGCTTACCCTAAAACAAAAGCTAAAAACAGACCGCCGTTTTGGTAGTGCTTTGAAAGAAGATAAACTGCTAAGCGCAATCAGGCAGCGCTTTGCCATTCCAGGTGGCGCGTGTAGCTTCGATTTACCCAATCTTCATTTTTGGTTACAACAACCCCTTGAACAACGCCTCGCTGAAATAGCGCAATGGCTTGAAACGTTAGCCTTACTCGATGATGCTATTGCTGTTAGCCTGTCGTTCATTCGCGAACGAGGTCAATTTATCAACGTGGTTGTTGACAACGGTTTTTACCAAGGCGCTGCAGAAGATAAAAACGAGTTAATTCGCGTTAAATGTAGTGTTGATGAAGGGTATTACCCTACGCTTAGCGGCAACAAATACCGTTACGCACTCCGCTTCATGCTATTTTCTCCTCAAGAGGGTCAATCTGGCGCAGTGGAAAGCAGTATTCAGTTTCGTTTAGCTGCCTGTTAAACTTAAGACCTGCTGACGTGTGATGTACCGCAAAGATCAAAAGATCAGCAGGCCAGAGTCTTTAATTTATTATTTCCCGTCTGCGGTAGTATAAGCAAATCGCAAACTTCGCCGTTTAGACGTATTTCACTGGAGTAAATAATGGAAGTGAAATGTCCTATTTGTGCCAAGCAGGTTGTTTGGGCACCAACAAGCGAATATCGCCCTTTTTGCAGTAAAAAATGCCAACTTATCGATTTAGGTGAATGGGCCGCTGAAGACAGAAAAATAGCCGGCAAGCCTGCAGAAGACGCAACGCCCAAGCATATCGATGTTGAAGAGATAGAGGCAATGCTAGCACAGCAATCAGATGACTTCTTTAAGCACTAATCAGCGTTGTCTTTCCCCCACAATTTGGTGAACATCAGTATTTAGGTAAATTCCACTAAGACGTATTCTCGTACAAAGCGCAGTGGTGTAGTATTGGGTTACTTGGTCTCCAAGTCGTCGGTAGATGCGCAGACAGCGAACGTATTAATTCATCACAATATTACTCAATAGCTCGCTGCGCTGTCTTCCTCAACTTCAATCTATACAAAAGGAACATGAATGTTTAATTCTATCGCGCTTGTTGGTGGTACTCATGGAAATGAAACCAGTGGTATTCAGCTTATTCGAAACTGGCAACAGTTTGGGCTACCTTCGCGATTTAATAAGCTAAATGTTTCGTTAAGTATCGCCAATGAAGCGGCCATTGCGGCAAACGTTCGTTTCGTAGACGAAGACTTAAACCGTCAGTTTACCTTTGAGCGTTTATCCGATAACAATTCTGCGAAAGAAGCTGAGCTTGCTAAGGCTCTTAACCAAAAGTTAGGGCCTAAGGGTGATTCAAACACAGATTTTGTGATTGATATTCACAACACCACCAGCGAAATGGGTGCTACGCTTATCATTCTGGAAGCGGATGAATTTCATGTTCAACTGGCGCGATACGTAAAGCAACAAATGCCAGAAGCCAACATTTTGGTAGAAGACGAAAAGCCCTACCTTGAACATGGTTACCTGTGCACCACTGGTAAGAAAGGCGTAATGATAGAAGTGGGTGGGCAGCCACAGGGCGTGTTAAGAGAAGATGTTTACCTTCTAACACAAACCATGGCTGAAGCAATATTGGATTTTTGTGCCGCGTATAATAAAGGGCAAATCAGTACTGACGCTTTGCCTGCCTGTGAAGCTTTTCGTTTAGGCGATAACGTGCCTTTTCCGTTAGATGCTAATGGAAAACGTACCGCCATGATCCATCATTCACTGCAAGATAACGATTTCAAACCTCTTATGCCTGGGGCACCTGTATTTCGGACGTTTGACGGCAAAGATATCCTGTGGGAAAACGAAACTGAAACCTACCCGCACTTTATTAATGAAGCCGCTTATTTCAAACTGGATGTGGCGTTTGCCACCGCTGAACGAATAACCTTGTAGGGGTAGCTCCGAAAGGGTATATCTTGAGCGTTCTTAATTTTCCAATCTAAAGCAAAGAAATCGCTACAAATAGAACTGCTCTAAAAGAAAACGGCCACTTTAAGATGTGGCCGTTTTTATTATTTTTGCAATGCGCTAATAATGGGTATGTTCGCTTCAGGAAAGTCAGAGGCCTTTAGCGATGTTACCTTGACCCACCGCGACTGTTGGCCTTCTTTGCCGTGCGGCTCGCCGGTAAAATCACACACTCGATGAACATCTAGTTTAACTTTCTTGTCGCCGTAATCATGGGTGATCACAATCACAGGCTCGCTGCGGTTCACAATAATCCCAACTTCTTCAGCAAGCTCTCGCTTAAGCGCCTGTAGAACGGTCTCACCTTCTTCTACTTTGCCGCCGGGAAACTCCCATTTTCCACCCTGATGAACATTGTCAGGACGAAGGGTAATAAATATGTCATTGCCGCGGGCGATAACGCCCACAGCAACGTGTACAACTTTCATTACTTAAGCTTACCGTGACACTGCTTATACTTTTTACCAGAGCCACAAGGACATGGGTCGTTACGGCCTACTTTCGCACCTTCGCGCACTTGGGTACGCACTTTGTCACTTGCTTCTTCTGGCGTCGCGTTCGCTTCTTCGTGCTCGAAGTTCTTAGGCACATCGTCAGCTTGACGACGTTGCTCTTCTACTTTTTGCACGTCTTCTTCAGCTTGTACTTTTACACGCGCAAGAATGGTGATCACTTCAACTTTAAGCGCTTCTAGCATTTGAGAGAACAAGGCAAACGACTCACGCTTGTATTCTTGCTTAGGATTTTTCTGCGCGTAGCCGCGTAGATGGATACCTTGGCGCAGGTGATCCATCGCTGCCAAATGCTCTTTCCAGTGGCTGTCTAGGTTTTGTAGCATTACCGCTTTTTCAAACTGGCGCAGTACCTGCTCCCCCACTACCGCTTCTTTCTGCTTGTAGGCATCAACGACTTCGCCAAGAATGCGCTCTCGAAGCTTCTCTTCGTAAAGTTTGTCGTCATTTTCAAGCCAGGTCTTGATTGGCAAGTCTACGGCGAAATCGGCACGCATGCGCTCTTCAAGTCCGCTTACATCCCACATTTCTTCAAGAGACTGTGGCGGAATGTATTCATCCACAACACTTGAAATAACATCTTCACGAATAGCTGCGATAGTCTCGCTAATATCACCTTCATCAAGAAGTTCATTACGCTGTTCGTAAATAACTTTACGCTGGTCGTTGGCCACATCATCGTATTCAAGCAACTGCTTACGAATGTCGAAGTTACGGCCTTCTACTTTTCGCTGTGCATTTTCAATGGCGCGAGTTACCCACGGATGCTCAATGGCTTCACCGCGCTCCATGCCTAAACGCTTCATCATGTTGCCCATTTTTTCAGAGGCAAAGATACGCATTAGTGCATCGTCTAATGACAGGTAGAAACGGCTTGAACCTGGGTCACCCTGACGGCCTGAACGACCGCGAAGCTGGTTATCAATACGGCGAGATTCGTGACGCTCTGTACCAATAATGTGTAAACCACCAGATTCAAGTACTGCGTCGTGGCTCTTCTTCCACTCAGCCTTGATCTTTTCGATTTGCGCTTCAGTTGGATTTTCAATTTTCTCAACTTCCGCTTGCCAGTTACCACCTAACACGATGTCGGTACCACGACCTGCCATGTTAGTCGCAATCGTAACCGCGCCTGGCTTACCAGCTTGTGCAACGATATCAGCTTCGTGTTCGTGGAACTTAGCGTTTAGTACCTTATGAGGAATTTTCGACTTTTTAAGAATACGAGAAATCAGCTCTGAGTTCTCGATAGAAACCGTACCTACAAGGGTGGGCTGACCGCGTTTAACGCACTCTTTAATGTCTTCAACAATAGCTTCGTATTTTTCTTCTGCCGTTAGGTAGATAAGGTCAGCCATATCTTTACGCTGCATAGGACGGTTTGTCGGGATAACTACCGTTTCTAAGCCGTAAATATGGTTAAATTCGAAGGCTTCTGTATCGGCAGTACCTGTCATACCCGCAAGCTTGTTATACAAGCGGAAGTAATTCTGGAAGGTAATTGAAGCAAGGGTTTGGTTTTCGTTTTGAATACGAACACCTTCTTTCGCTTCTACAGCCTGGTGCAAACCTTCAGACCAGCGACGGCCTTCCATAGTACGACCGGTGTGCTCGTCTACAATAACGATTTGGTCTTCTTTAACAATGTAGTCTACGTCTTTCGCGAACAGCTTGTGTGCGCGAAGGGCCGCGTTAATATGGTGCAGTAATGATATATTACCTGCAGCAAACAGCGACTCACCTTCAGGCAACAAGCCTTCTTCGTGAAGTATCTCTTCAACGTGTAATTGACCGCGCTCGGTAAGGTGTATTTGTTTTGCTTTAAGGTCGATAGTGTAATCACCATCGCCTTCTTGGCCTTCTTCATCTTCTTTTTCTTGCTGAACAAGCTTGGGAATGATGACGTTGATACGGCGATATAATTCTGAGCTATCTTCAGCTTGGCCAGAGATAATAAGTGGCGTACGGGCTTCGTCGATTAAGATGGAATCAACTTCATCCACTACGGCATAATTAAGTGGGCGCTGAACGCGATCTTGCGGGCTAAACGCCATGTTATCGCGCAGGTAATCAAAGCCAAACTCGTTGTTAGTTCCGTAGGTTACGTCTGCTTGGTAAGCGTCGCGCTTTTGCTCGGGTGACATACCCGGTACGTTACAACCTACACGCATACCTAAAAACATGAATAACTGATTACTCCACTCAGCATCACGACGCGCTAGGTAGTCATTCACGGTAACAACATGAACACCTTTGCCCGATAGGGCATTAAGGTAAGTTGGCAACGTAGCTGTAAGGGTTTTACCTTCACCTGTACGCATTTCCGATATTTTGCCTTCGTGAAGTACTTGGCCGCCTAGCATTTGCACGTCAAAGTGACGCATACCGTAAACCCGTTTACTTGCTTCACGCACGGTAGCGAAGGCTTCTACAAGAATATCGTCAAGGGTTTCACCCTTTTCAATGCGCGCTTTAAATTCGTCTGTCTTAGCCTTTAGCGCCTCATCGGAAAGCTTTTCAAATTCTGCTTCCAGTGCATTAATGGCATCTACGTTTTTGCGTAATTTTTTTAATAATCGGTCGTTTCTACTACCGAATACTTTTCGAAGGATGCTTGAAAACATTAGCTTTTATATTCCACTACTTGTCGAGGCGCCGCGCATCGTGCACAGCTAAATTAAACGTATAAAACACAACGTTAAATACATTGTGTTTTGCGATGTTCTTAAATTATGCTTCTTCGCTTCAAATGAACTTAACTAATAAGGCATTATCAACGAGAATTACCTGGCTGCTACCTTGTCTACTTTTTGTAAACGAAAGGCAGAGGATCGATTGGTTTTCCGTTTCTTATTACTTCGTAGTGGACATGAACGCCAGTTGAGCGCCCTGTATTGCCCATTTTCGCGATTGGCTCCCCTTTGGTCACCACATCGCCTATTGAAACAGTAAGGGTGTCGTTGTGCCCATAGCGGGTAACAAAGCCATCACCGTGATCAATTTCTACTAGTTGGCCATAGCCGTAGCGCTCACCCGCCCAGGTCACAATACCTGCGGCAGTTGCTACTACGTTTTCCCCTGCTTTACCAGCGAAGTCTAGCCCTTTGTGCATGGTAGGTTCGCCAGTAAACGGGTCGGCCCGCATACCATAATAAGAAGACAACCACCCTGACTCTATCGGACGACCAGATAATTGGCTCTGTTCGTTGATATGGTGACCCCTTACCAAACTTTCAAGCATAGACAACTGTTGAGACTTTAAATCAAGTGATTGCTCTAGTTTGGCTATTTCGTGAAGGATGGGATCGTCTTGAAGGTTATCCGGTATCGATACCGGTACGAAAGCGTCCAGGTCAGTCGCTGACATACCTAATTCTGTTGCAATTTGCTTACCTTTCTCGTCCAGCAGGGTAGCTTGCGCAGATAGCTCTGCAACGTGAGAAAGCAAAGCTTTTAATTTTATTGTGGTTTGCTGTTTTAGCGCTTCAACGTCTTTCTGTTTTTCGCTGACTTCAGTTTGCGCTAAACGAACACGAGCAACATCTTCAGAGACCGATTCTGTTGACCGGCTCGACACTAGCATAAAAATAGACGAGAGCACGGTTGCGCTCACGAGCGTACGGACACTAATACTGTGTCTGTAGCGTTTATTTTTACCTGCAAGTGTAATTGTTAGTTTCATACCACGAAGAATGTTGCTTTTTCACGCCACTTTTTTTCATACCACTTCATACCACGATGAATGTGTTTTTAGCCAAAGGCGACAGCCTTCGACCTATAGTTTTTATGTCACATGGGTGAAATTTATATTAATTATTCGGCTACTGTATCATTTATTTCAGTAATTGCCATATGAAAAAAAGCCGCCCGTTAGGCGGCTTTTCAAATTTTTACGCTAACGCGGGTTGAGCATAACGAATTGGTGCCGTTTCCTGCGAGTCGTAGGTCACGAACTCCCAACACTCCTTTTGCGCAAGTACTGCGTTTAATAGCTTATTGTTCAGACCATGGCCTGTTTTGTACGCACGCAATTCACCAATTAGACTGTGGCCGCCAAGGTACAAGTCACCAATAGCATCCAAAATCTTGTGCTTTAAGAATTCATCGTCGTAACGTAACCCTTCAGGATTAAGCACGCGGAATTCGTCTAGCGCTACAGCATTTTCCATGCTGCCACCTAACGCTAGGTTGTTAGCGTTCATATACTCTAAGTCACGCATAAAGCCGAAGGTACGGGCACGACTTACTTCGTTCACATATGAGCATGAATCAAAATCCATCACCATATGCTGACGAGTTTGACTGATCACGGGGTGGTCAAAGTCAATTTGGAAGTCAACGCGGAAACCGTCGTAAGGCACTAATTCAGCCCACTTATCACCATCTTCTACACGAACTGGCTTTTTAATACGAATAAATTGCTTGGGCGCGTTTAGCTCTTCGATACCGGCAGATTGAAGTAAGAATACGAACGGGCTAGCACTTCCGTCCATAATTGGCAGCTCGTTACTGTCTACTTCAACAATAATATTGTCGATACCTAAACCTGCAAGCGCAGACGCTAAGTGTTCTACCGTTTGGATAGTCACACCGTCTTCGTTATTCAGGCACGTACAAAGCATGGTATTACCTACCGCGTTCGCACGCGAAGGTATGTCAACATGTGGTTCAAGGTCAACACGCCTAAACACGATACCCGTGTTTGCTGGCGCAGGTCGGAGAGTCATTGTGACCTTTTCCCCTTTATGAAGCCCAATTCCGGTCTCTTGTACCGATTGCTTGATTGTACGTTGTCTAATCATCTGCTTAAGCTTTTACCTATTAAAAAAGCGGGCGCGAATTATAGTGAGTTATTACTCACATGTCAAAAAACACCCGATCTGACGGATTTAACTCTGTCAGATTACATATTTAATCAACCTATCCACGCGAAATTTTTCACGTTGTGTAAATACACCTTACTAGGTAAGACATCACAAACGCAAAATAATTCCCTTCCGTTTCAGGCAGCTAAATTAGTCTGCCTGCTTACGAAGAAACGCAGGAATATCTAAATATTCCAAATCGTTGTCTGGCTGCGCACTATCATCAGCTTTTAGCGCCTGGTTGCCCTCTGTACCGCCTACTGCAGAACGTGGCTCACTTGATTGCGTGTTACCGTATTCTTTTGCAGGCTGAGTTAGACGAGAACCTTCAGAGCTAACTAGCGAAATGTCAGGCTTGCGCTCTGCGCCAATACCGGTTGCAACAACCGTTACGCGAAGCTCGTCTGTCATTTCCATATCGATAACTGTACCCACAACCACGGTCGCATTTTCTGATGCGAACGCTTTAACGGCGTTACCTACAGTCTCGAACTCGTCAATAGCGAAATCTGGACCTGCCGTAATATTCACAAGAATACCGCGCGCACCTGACAAATCGATATCTTCAAGAAGCGGGCTAGCAATCGCTGCTTCAGCAGCTTCTTCTGCACGATCAGGACCGCTTGCAGCACCACTACCCATCATGGCTTTACCCATTTCAGACATAACAGTACGTACGTCTGCAAAGTCAACGTTGATAAGGCCAGGGCGGGTGATAAGCTCGGCAATACCTTGAACTGCACCGCGTAATACGTCATTTGCTGCGCTAAACGCTTGAAGAAGCGGCGTGCCCGGACCCATTACTTTAAGTAGTTTTTCGTTTGGAATGGTAATTAGCGAGTCAACGTTGTTAGACAGTTCGACAATGCCCTGTTCCGCAAACGAAGTACGCTTTTTACCTTCAAATGGGAATGGCTTAGTTACCACAGCTACCGTAAGAATACCCATTTCACGTGCAATCTTCGCCACTTCTGGCGCTGCACCCGTACCTGTACCACCACCCATACCGGCAGTGATGAAAACCATATCCGCACCGTCTAGCGCCTGACGAATGGTTTCTCTGTCTTCTTGTGCTGCTTCTCGACCAATGTTCGGATCAGCACCCGCACCTAACCCTTTCGTTACACTTGAGCCAATTTGAAGTGTAACGTCTGCACTTGAGCTACGAAGCACCTGTGCATCGGTGTTAACTGCAATAAATTCCACGCCTTCAATGCTTTGAGACACCATGTGCTCAACGGCATTGCCGCCGCCGCCACCGACACCGATGACTTTGATTACGGCTTCTTCGCCGTGACTATCCATTAATTCGAACATACTTACTCTCCGGTTGTACGTCTTTTTAAACACTACGCCAGGTCATTCCCTTAGGCTAATTGCTTCCTGCTAGCCTTGATGCCGTAGCTATAGCGCCCCCAAAATAAAATTAAAATTCACCTTTAAACCAGCTTTGCACTCGATGAAATAAACTTTCACCGGTCTTCTGCGTACTGGACTTCTTATTATCAGATTGTACTTTGCCATATTGCAGCAGTCCTACGACTGTCGCAAAGCCAGCATCATCAACATATTCGGACAAGCCTTTTACGTTGATGGGTTTGCCCACGCGCACGGGCATCTGGAAAAGTTCTTCGGCAAATTCCACAGCTCCTTCCATCTTAGCGGTACCGCCAGTAAGTACAAGACCTGCTGCGATTTGCTCTTCCAGACCGCTGGCACGAATTTCATCATGTACCAGCTCAAAAAGCTCTTGATAGCGAGGTTCTATAACCTCAGCTAACGTATGGCGAGACATCACTCTAGCTGGGCGTCCACCCACGCTAGGTACTTCAATGCTGTCTTCCATACTCACCATATCTTTCAATGCACAGGCGTAATTCACCTTAATTTCTTCTGCATTGCTAATAGGCGTTCTAAATATTTTAGCGATGTCGCTGGTAATTTGATTACCCGCAACCGGTATTACCGCCGTGTGGCGAATAGCGCCATCAGTGTAGATAACCATATCCATAGTACCACCACCGATATCAACCACGCATACGCCAAGCTCGCGCTCGTCGTCAGTCAGTACCGCATAACTTGATGCCAACGCTGAAAAGATCAGCTGATCAGCATTAAGTTCACAACGCTCAACACATTTCACCATGTTTTTCGCCATATCGTCGGCACAGGTAATAATGTGAGCATCCGCTTCCATTCTTACTCCCGACATGCCAATAGGGTTCTTAATCCCTTCCTGCACATCAATAGTAAATTCTTGTGGTAACACGTGTAGTAGACGACGTTCCGCTGCAATTGGCACACTACGCGCTGCATGAATAACGTTATCTACGTCTTCTTGTGTTACTTCCTGATTGTTAATCGGTACCATGCCATTTTCATTTTGGCACTTAACGTGTCGTCCCGAGATAGACATAAAAACTGAAGACACACGGCAATCTGCCATTAGCTCCATCTCGTTTACTGCACGCTGGACTGATTTAACCACCAAGTTCAAATCGTTAACGCCGCCCTTATCCATGCCTTTCGATGCATGGGTGCCCACGCCAACAATACTGATTTGATCATCTTCTAGTAATTCACCCACAACAGCTTTTACTTGGCTGGTGCCGATATCTAGTCCTACAATCAAATTGCGTTCAGCAGGTTTTGACATGGTTTCCTTAACTCTCTTCATCTGTGGCGCTGTCGTCTTTCCATCCGACTGCTACGCCCGTGTCATAGCGAAGGTCGACGTATTTCACCGCCTTCTCTTGTTGCGCCAAAAGTGGATAAACATCAATAAAGCGTTGTAGCCTATCGATAAACTCCTGACGTCCTAAATTCAATTTAATGCCGTTTTTCAACTGCACTTGCCATGCAAATCGCTCGCTCAAGGATAATTCTTCTAACGTCATATCCGTTGTCGCAATTAGTGCATGCATGGCGTTGTAGCCCTCAAGGGCGGTTTTTTCACTGCCACCCGGGCCGTAAAGGCGCGGTAAGTCTAGCTTCACGCCCTCGTCGTTAAACGTATCGCCATAGGGGTTTAACAACAAATCTTCATTCCATTGGGCAACAGGTTGCTGCTCAACCAGATAAATTTTTAACGTATTTGGCCACTTTTTTCTTACTGACGCGCGATAAACCCAAGGCTGCGCTTCAACAAGTTCAAATACTTCGTTTACGTCAAGCGCAAAAAAGCTTCCAGGCTGCGCCTTGCGTATTAACCGCTCTAGCTTTGCAATATCGATGTGCTGATAATCACCAGAAAAATCGATAACCTGTACCGGCATTTGCTGTTCGTCTTGCAAATACTGGTTTGCTTTCAGTCCACCAAATACTAATCCTGCAATAACAAACAGTAAGAAAGCGACGCCGCCCCACACTGCCGTTTTGCTTTTGCCGCCCTTTTCAGAAGCAGGCTTCTTTTGATTAGTATTGGTATCAGCCACGTTTACGCCTTGTTTGCAACGTCATCGAAACTAGTAGAAAGAATACTTAGTACCAGTTCGTCAAATGTTAGTCCTGCAACTTTGGCTGCCTTCGGCACCAAACTTTTTTCTGTCATACCAGGCACTGTGTTCGCCTCTAGCAAATAAAATTGCCTTTGGTTGTCCTGCATAACGTCAATTCTACCCCAGCCGCTGCCAGAAATAGCGTCAAAAGCACGAGATGCTAGTTTTGCTAGCTGTGCTTCTTGCTCTTCAGACAAGCCGCTTGGGCAATAGTATTCTGTTGTATTATCCTGATATTTCGCAGCATAATCATAGAATGTATGTGGAGTAGACATGCGAATAGACGGCAACGCCTGTCCCTGCAATACAGAAACAGTGAACTCGGGGCCATCTATGTACTGCTCTAACAGGACTTGATTATCGTATTTAAAGGCGTCCTGAATGGCAGTTTCGAGCTGTTTAGCGCTTGTCACTCTTGCCATGCCAATACTCGACCCTTCTCTGGCCGGTTTTACCATGACTTCATTCCCCAATTTATCCATTATAGCGCTGCACTTACCAGCTTCAAAGTGCCTTTTATCAGCAATTTCATATTTTGCAGTGGGTAAGCCTAAACTTTGCCACACTTGCTTAGTATGAATTTTGTCCATTGCCAGTGCAGAACCTAAAACTCGGCTCCCCGTGTAGGGGATTTTTAGGAACTGAAGGGCTCCTTGCATAGAGCCATCTTCACCACCGCGACCGTGCAGCATAATGAGCGCTCTATCAACGTTTAGGTCGATAAGGTCGGTCAGAGGTCGCTCTGCTGGGTCAAACGCAAACGCATCTACGCCTTGTCGTAACAATGCATTTAACACCGCATTGCCCGAATTAAGCGATACTTCCCGTTCAGCAGAGTCACCGCCGAGCAGCACAGCTACTTTGCCATACTCGTTCGGCGAGTGGGTTTTCTGTGAGTGAATACTTACTGAAGGTGTAAACATCTTATTCCCCTTCCTTTGCAAGTGTGATCGGCTCTAGCGCGTGACGAGCTAAGAGCTTAGCAATTTGTCCGATGTTACCCGCCCCTTGGGTCATAACGATGTCGCCATCTTGCATGATATTCGCCAAAATAGCTGGTAAGGCGTCTTTGTCACCTACGTATACAGGCTCTATTTGACCGCGCTGACGAATGGAACGGCATAGCGCTTTACTGTCAGCGCCTTCAATAGGTTGTTCACTGGCAGCATATACATCCAGAAGCAACAAGGCATCAACACTCGACAGTACTTCAACAAAGTCCTCGTAAAGGTCGCGGGTTCGCGTAAAGCGATGTGGTTGATAAACCATTACTAAGCGCTTATCAGGCCAGTTTGCACGAGCCGCAGCGATAGTCGCCCTTACTTCCGTCGGGTGGTGACCATAATCATCCACCAAACACACCTCACCTTTGCTGGTATTAAACGTACCTAACTGCTCGAAACGACGACCTATTCCACCAAAGCTGGCTAATGCGCGAATGATAGCGTCGTCATCTACACCTTCATCTGTTGCGACAGCGATAGCAGCAAGGGCATTTAGCACATTGTGGTTACCGGTGAGGTTCAACGTTATATCTAGCGGTTCGCGTTCTGGGCGAATGACCGTAAAATTCGCTTTACCGAATGACAGAGAAACTTTTTCTGCGCGATAGTCATTATGTGATTCAAAACCATAGGTAAGAATGCTTCGACCTATACGAGGGCGAATTTCTTGGATATTTGCATCGTCACCGCACACGATGGCTTGACCATAAAACGGTAGGTTCGACAAGAAATCAACAAAGGTATCTTTCACCTTTGAGAAGTCGCCACCATAAGTATCCATATGGTCGGCTTCAATATTGGTCACCACAGAAACCATCGGCTGCAAATGAAGGAACGACGCATCGCTTTCGTCAGCCTCTGCGATTAGATAACGGCTTTTACCCAAACGCGCATTCGTACCAGCACTGTTAAGCAAACCGCCGATAACAAACGTAGGGTCATACTCAGCTTCTGCGAAAATCGTTGAAATTAAACTGGTTGTGGTAGTTTTACCGTGGGTACCCGCCACCGCAATACCGTGGCGGAATCGCATCAATTCTGCCAGCATTTCTGCACGGCGGATAATTGGAATGCGCTTTTCACGAGCAACGATAATCTCTGGATTTTGCTCATTGATAGCGCTAGACACCACAATAACGTCCATGCCTTCAACATTTTCCGCACGGTGGCCTATTTTCACATCAGCACCTAATTCGCTTAAGCGCTGTGTCATTGGCCCTTCTTGAACGTCAGAGCCAGCAATAGCATAACCTTCGTTCAGTAATACTTCGGCAATACCACCCATACCGGCACCGCCGATACCAATAAAGAATATATTTTTCACCCTGCGCATTTGCGGGCTTTCAAATGGGGTTTTAAAAACCATTAGTCCCCTACTCCTACCACGCTTTTAACGTGGCTTACTACATTTTCCGTGGCATGAGTGCTTGCACATGTTTTCGCAACAGCACCCATCTTTAAGCAGCCTTCAGGGTGTTGTAACCACTGACGCACCGCCTGCCCTAAATTTTCTTTCAATACAGATTGAGCAATCATCAGTGCCGCATTTTGCTTTACTAACGATTGCGCATTTTTTGTTTGGTGATCGTCAACCGCAAAAGGTAGCGGTACGAAAATCGCTGCGCGTCCGGCAGCTGCAACTTCACTTACCGTAAGCGCACCGGCTCTACAGACAACAAAATCTGCCCATTCATAAGCTGCGGCCATGTCATCAATAAAATCACTGACATCGATTTTCGACATATCTGCGCCCACCGACGTGTAGGCTTTAATGACACCTTCACTGTTGCCTTTTCCACATTGGTGTTTGATTGATAAACCTTCTAGCCCCCCGCAAGTCTCCGGCACGGTTTCATTGAGAATTTGTGCACCTAAACTGCCGCCTACAACAAGCATATTAAGACCTTGCTTATGCTCACTAGTGTTTTCAAAACGGCTTTCAAGCGTGTTTGCACGAACGTCTGCGTCAATGTCTACAGGCTTGGGTTTCACCTGCCAAATTTCGTCTCGAACAGGATTGCCCACAGTATGCACCTTAGTAGCGCTACCTGAAAATTGTTCTTTCGCATCGTCAAAGCCCAGAAGCACCCGACTTGCGATTTTACTAAGCAGCTTATTGGTCATGCCTGCCGCGGCATTTTGCTCATGCACAATAACGGGAATGCCTAAACTTTTTGCGGCTACCCCGCCCGGGCCGCTTGCGTAACCGCCAAATCCGACCACGATATCAGGTTGAAGACGCTTTATAATTCGTCTTGCTGAAAATAAGCTTTTAATTAAAGCAATGGCGCCTTCAAAGCGTGCCGCGATGCCTTTACCACGAAGCCCTTTTACCGGAATAAAATGAATGGGAATATCGTGCTTAGGGACAACTTGCGCTTCCATTCGCTCGGAGGTGCCTAGCCAATGAATATCCCAACCTTCATTTCGAAGCGCGTTTGCCACTGCAAGACCAGGGAAAACATGCCCGCCTGTACCACCAGCCATAATCAAGCAACGCTTAGCCATTGTCAGCCTCCTGCGCTACGCGCGCGAGTATAGCTTTAATGCCAGCTTTTCCTTCATCTTCTGCGCTTGATGTTTTGACGCTAGGTTTAGCTTCAACCGTCGCCGTAGAAAAATCAGCTTCATCGGCCTTGCTCTCTACGCTCGCATCACCTTCAGTATGTGACGCTTTAGATTTGGACGCGCTTGTTGGTATCGGCTTTTTTCGGCGGGCTTTACTCTTACCGGATTTGCTGTCGCCTCGGCCAATCGCCTGTACGCCATCAACCCGTAATTCGAAATCGATACGAAGTAATATGGCTACCGCTACTGACATAATGATAAGTGACGAGCCGCCGTAACTAACTAGCGGCAGTGTTAACCCTTTGGTGGGCAGAATACCTGCGCTTGCACCAATATTTACCGCCGTTTGGAAACTAAACCAGATGCCTATGCTGTAAGCCAGATAACCATCAAACGCTCGTCCTTTTTCAAGTGCCTTGTTTCCAATGCTTAGCGCACGTAAAACCATCCATAAAATAAGACCAAGCACGGCAAGTACACCAACAAAGCCGAGCTCTTCTGCCAGGATAGCCATAACAAAGTCGGTGTGTGCTTCAGGTAAGAACTCCAACTTTTGTAAGCTATTGCCTAGTCCTTGCCCGAACCAGTTACCACGACCATACGCCATTAAAGACTGAGTAAGCTGATAACCTGCACCAAATGGATCTGCCCATGGGTCTAAGAAGGAAGTCACTCGTTTAAGACGATATTCTTCAAACACGATTAGCGCCACTACCGCCAATATGCCTACAAACACCAGAGCGAAGAACTGCCAGAGTCGTGCACCGGCTAAAAACAATAAGCCAATCGTGGTGGCAAACATCACAACGACGGTACCTAAATCTGGCTGTAGCAGTAGCAACATCGCTAGCACAAAGAACACCACAAGGGGCTTAATAAAGCCTTTTAGGTTCTCGGTAACTTCTTCGTAGCGACGAACCAGATAACCAGCCAAATACGCAAAGAAAAAGAGCTTTGCCGGCTCAGCGGCTTGAATGGTTATAGGGCCAATCGCCAACCAACGGGTACTCCCGTTTACGGTTCTTCCCACTACCAGTACTGCTAACAATAGCGCTATAGCCGCAAGCAGAAGGTAGGGATTTGTCATGCGCCAAAACTGCATGGGTAAATTCAGTACCACCATAGCGGCGACGATCGCCCCAACAATATAAATACCGTGGCGAATAGCAAAATAGAACGGATTGTCGTGCAACCTATCGGCCACCGGCATCGACGCGGAAGTTACAATTACAACCCCAATGCTCATTAGCGCGAGCGCAATTAATATCAGCGTCACATCATAAGGGTGCGTTGCCGAAGGCTGCCCATCGTGTTTCGCAGCAAATAGTGCGCTAAGTTTGGTAGAGGCAGCCATCATGATGCGGCCCCCACAGCGCCGTTGTTCTCACTGTGTAAATTGTGGAGATTGTGCACGTCTTGTTTAAACACGTCACCGCGATGCATGTAGTTCTTAAACATATCTAAACTTGCACACGCAGGCGAAAGCAGCACTACATCACCAGGTGCAGCAAGTCTTGTTGCTGCTTTTACGGCGTCTTTCATGGTTGCCACACGGGTAGTATGCGCAAAACTCTTTTCAAACAGGTGTGCATCTTTGCCCAAAGCAAACACGTGCGATACATATTTAGTTAGATAAGGCGAGAGGCTGGCTATATCAGCGCCTTTAGCGTCACCACCTGCAATAAGGATAAGTTTCCCCTTTATAGTAGGGCCTATTCCTTCAAGGGCCGCGACAGTGGCGCCAATATTGGTTGCTTTGGAATCGTCGATATAGCGGATGTCGTTTACGCGGGCTATTTCCACACAGCGATGTGGTGCAGCTTTGAAACTGTGTAGATGTTTAACCGCGAGCTCTGGCGAAACACCTAGCTGAAGGCAGATGCCCAATGCAGCCATGATGTTTAGTACGTTATGCATGCCCGCTAAATGGATATCGCTAAGGGCAATAAGCTTTTCGCCATTAAACGTTATATATAGACTTTGTTCATCGTCACGAGCACTATCGTCACTGTCAAAAGACGCAATCGCAAACCCTGTGGTCGACTCTCCCAGTCCATATTCAACGATATTTTTTGACGCTAGCGACTCTTCATTAGACGCGGCATTAGATACGCCATCAGATACGGCGTTTAATGCGGCATTACCCTTAGCATCGGTAATAAGCTGCTCGTAAGGTGCTACAAACTCACCGTCTCGCCACACAACTGCAGATTTCGCATTATCAAAAATGCGATGCTTGGCATCGATATAGGCTTCAAGGGTACCGTGACGGTCTAGGTGGTCATCGGAAATATTGAGCACAGTAGCAGCTTCAAGCACCAGGCTAGACGTAGTTTCAAGTTGAAAACTTGATAGCTCCATCACCACTACATCTGCATCACTTTGAAGCGCTTCAAGCACAGGGCGACCTACGTTACCCGCTTCAATGCTTTTTACGCCGCAGCTTTTGAGCAGATGGTTCACTAATAAAGTAACCGTGGTTTTACCGTTAGAGCCGGTTATACCTACTACGCGCTTAGCTGGCGTAGCACTACTCGTGGAGGCATTTAAACGGGCGAACAATTCCACGTCGCCGATCACCTCAACACCACACTTTTGCGCTAAAGCCACTTGTTCAATATTCAGAGCAAGCCCCGGGCTTAACACCAAGGTGTCTACACCATCAAAGTAATCTTCGCTTAGGGCAGTGCAAGTGACCTTCTCTGCCATAAACGCTTGCATGTCAGTATCAAGATCACCAGGTGCAGAAAAATTAGCACGTGTATCAAATGCTTTAACCGTTGCCTGCTTTTGCAACAAAAAGCGCACGCAAGCCTGACCTGTAACACCTAGGCCACCGACTACATAACTATGCTCACGTACGTTATACGACATTACGATTTATCTCTTTACCGCTTATCTAAGTTTGAGGGTAGCAAGACCCACCAACACCAAAATGATTGAAATGATCCAAAAACGCACTATTACGCGCGGCTCTGGCCAGCCCTTCAATTCATAGTGATGGTGAATAGGCGCCATACGAAAAATACGCTGGCCACGCAATTTGTAAGAACCTACCTGAAGGATGACCGACAGGGTTTCCATAACAAAAACACCACCCATGATGATTAACACGAGTTCTTGGCGCACTAATACAGCTAACACACCTAGTGTGCCGCCTAGCGCTAGTGAGCCAACGTCACCCATAAATACTTGTGCCGGATACGTGTTAAACCATAAAAAGCCCAAGCCAGCCCCGACCATAGCGGTACACACAATCACCAGTTCGCTGGTGAGCGGAATATGAGGAATATTCAGGTATTCAGCAAAGTTCGCATTACCTGTCACATAGGCAAAAATGGCAAATGCGCCTGCCACCAATATAGTGGGAACAATGGCAAGTCCATCCAATCCATCGGTAAGGTTTACCGCGTTACTTGTGCCTACAATGGCAAAGTAGGTAATAATGATGAAGAACGCACCTAACTGCGGGAACACTTCTTTGAAGAAAGGCACCAGTAGTGAGGTTTCAGCGCTTATTGTTGCACTGCTGTATAGATAGAATGCGACGCCTAACGCAACCACAGATTGCCAGAAATATTTCCAACGGGCGATAAGCCCCTTCGAATCTTTGCGGATCACTTTTCTGTAGTCGTCAACAAACCCAATAATACCGTAGGCCACAACCACGGTTAGGGTTACCAATACATAACGATTAGTAAGGTCAGCCCAAAGCAGGCCGCTTACTACAATTGCTGCGAGTATAAGTAACCCGCCCATAGTGGGCGTGCCTGATTTTGATAAATGGCTTTGTGGGCCATCGTCTCGTACAGTTTGACCAATTTGCATGCGCTGCAAATAACGAATCATCTTAGGGCCAATTAAAATGGCAATAAGCAATGCGGTCAGCGTGCTTAAAATTGCGCGAAGGGTAAGGTATGAAAATACGTTAAACCCTGAATCGAATTGTGTCAGCCAGTCGGCTAGCCAAATTAACATGCTATTCGCTCCCGACGGCTATCGTGCTTTCCCAGCGTAGAGGCCTCGACCGCCTCTACCACACGTTCCATTTTGGAACTGCGTGAACCTTTAACTAAAATTGAAATATCGCGCTGCTGCACTAACAAATCACTCTCCATTGCGGCCAACAAACTTTCAACATCGCTGAAATGACCACCGTTTTCATTAAACACAGCACTGGCTGATTGACTCAAAACACCCATGGTATACAGGTAATTAATTCCTTTTTGTTTAGCGTATTCCCCTACCTGCTCGTGGTAATAACGCGCTTTTTCACCCAACTCTTTCATGTCGCCTAGAACAAGAACGCGAATGCCTGAAAAGCTACTTAGCGTATCAATTGCCGCATTTACAGACGCCACGTTGGCGTTGTAGGTATCGTCTAACAGGCGAACCTGTTCGGTGAGTTGTTTTACATTCAAGCGCCCGCTAACTTGCTTCATAGCAAGTAGACCGTCGCGTACGTTTTCTAATGTTGCGCCAACTTGCAGCGTTAATGTCGCAGCAACAAGGGCATTACCCACGTTGTGAACGCCAGGAATAGTAAGCTGAATAGACATATCACCTTGCGGGCAAACCAAGTGGAATGCGGCGCAGCCATCTAATCCAATGGTGATATCTTCTGCTCTAAAGTCAGCATCGTTTTTCTGCTGCGGGGAAAACGTTAGCGTTTTGGTCTGTTTAAGTTTGCCCTGCCAAAATTCAGCAAACTGACTATCAACGTTAACTACCGCCACACCGTCACTGCCTAAGCCTTTAAAAATTTCGCTTTTGGCGCGTGCCACGCCTAGCAAGCTGCCAAAGCCTTCTAAGTGAGAAGCGGCGGCGTTTACTATAGTCGCTACGTCCGGCTTTACGAGGTTTGTGGTATAGGCGATTTCACCGATATGATTTGCGCCTAGCTCCATAACCGCGTATTCATGCTGAGGCTCTAGGCGTAAAAGGGTTAGCGGCACACCAATATCATTATTGAAGTTACCGTTTGTGGCTAATACATTGCCTCTTCGCTCCAAAATAGCGGCACACATTTCCTTTACGGTGGTTTTACCACTGCTTCCGGTGATGGCAATGGTTTTAGGCGCCACATAAGCTTTCACCGCCGCCCCTAATAGACCAAGTGCTTCTTTGGTATCTTCAACCATGATAACAGGTAACGAGGTCGCTACGTCTTCACTGGCAATAACCGCACTTGCTCCCGCTTTCTCTGCCGTTGAAATAAAATCATGGCCATTAAAATTCGGACCTTTCAAGGCTAAGTAAACTGCGCCATCTTCAAGGGTGCGGGTATCGGTACTTACCGCTGAAACTTCAACGTCAGCAGCATCGTTCAATAATTTTCCATTAACCTTTTCGGCTATCCATGACAGCGTTGTTGTTATCATTTGCTGTACTCCTGTTGCAGTCGCGCCACAACTGCACGTTCGTTATAGTTAGTCTTTTTGTCACCGATAATTTGGTAATCTTCATGGCCTTTTCCGGCCACGATGATGATGTCGCTTTCATGCGCATGCTCAAGGCAATGACGAATAGCTTGCTCGCGATCGGGAATAGACACTGCCAGCTCACGGTTTTTCAAACCCTCAATGATATCCTCGGCGATAGATTCAGGGCTTTCACTGCGACTGTTATCTGTGGTGATCACAATAGCGTCAGCACCAACCTCGGCAGCCTGCCCCATTAACGGTCGCTTGCCTTTGTCTCTGTCCCCGCCACAGCCAAACACACACCACACTTTGCCCGTTGTATGGAATTTGGCGCTTAACAGCACTTTCTCCAGAGCGTCTGGTGTATGCGCGTAGTCCACCACCAAGTTAGCGGCACCCGTTACAGAGAAGACTTCCATTCGCCCGGGTACAGGCGTGATCGCATTTACCGCGTTAACAACGTCATCAAAACGCTCACCTTCAGCGAGTAACGTACCTATAGCACTCAATACATTACTGATATTGAACTTTCCGAATAGTGGCAGCGAAATAGCAGCGCTTCCCCACGAACTCACCAGTTCAAAGCTACATCCACCTGCATGATAAGAAGCATTTGTGGCGAAACAATGGCGACTTTGAGGATTGTTATGCTCTCGCAAGCACTCACTTTCACCGCTTCCATCCAGACCACTTTCGTCTATACCTGTCCAGATGCGTGTAATCGACTTATCTGCTGCACCATCCCACTTCTTACTTTCATCATCATTAACGTTTAATACAACAGCCTTTAAACCTGGCTGCTGAAGCAGCAAGCGCTTGGCTTTGCCGTACTCTTCCATGGTGCCGTGGTAATCGAGATGATCTCGAGTAAGGTTGGTGAAAACAGCGATATCGGTTTTTACTGTACCAAGCCGACCTTGAACCAATGCGTGAGAACTTGCTTCGAAGGCCGTATGGCGCACTTCACTTTGCACAAAGTCTGCCAACAAATACTGCATACGTATGGCATCGGGCGTAGTGTTTGCTGCCGGCGTGTTCGACCACTGGGTTTCATCGCCTTCAAACACACTGCTCCCTAGAGTTCCGATGCTTGCACTACGTGTACCTAACGCATCCTTAAGCTGGGTAAGCAATTGAACTGTAGAGGTTTTTCCGTTTGTCCCTGTCACTGCTACCGTCGTCATTTTCTGAGCAGGGTAGTCGTAAAATGCAGCAGCTAATGCAGAGAGCATTTGTGGTAATTCATACAAGGAGATAATGACGCTGTGGTCACGCATTTCCATCTGACCATGGGCACTACTGTCTTCAGTTTGCGCCAGAATTACACGGGCCCCTAAACTTATTGCCTGGGGTATAAAATCTCGACCATCGCGTTCGTGGCCCTTAATCGCCAAAAAAGCCAAGCGTGTATTCACTTCTCGGCTGTCTAACGTTAAACCTTCAATACGGATATCTGGGGCGTCTACACCAAATTTCGCCAACAAGGCTTTTATACTTTGAATAAAGGCACTAACTACCACTTTGATCTCCTTTCAATAAGCGGCTAGATGTAACCTGCTTGTCATCGGGCGTAACGTTTAACATGTGCAGTGCGCCACCCATAATTGATGAAAAGACAGGTGCAGCGGTATCCCCCGCGTGATACAAGTCACCGCCGGGTTCGTTGATCAGTACAATTGTCACTAATCTTGGGTCAGACACAGGTGCAATACCGGCGAAAATGTTGACGTACTCTTCACCGTACCCGCCGGCCACCGCTTTTCGGCTTGTTCCTGTTTTACCAGCAACGCGATACCCTGGTACCGAGGCTTTAATTGCCGTACCGCCACGCTGGGTTACACTTTCCATCATTTGAACAATAGCTTTCGCGTTTTCTTCGCTAATCACCCGCTCAGACTGTGCTTGCCAAGAGGGTTGCTCTGGTGACTTGATGATATTAAGCGGAGTTTTTATACCGCCGTTTGCCAGCGTTGCGTAAAGACGCCCCAACTGTGCTGTTGTCACAGAAATGCCGTACCCAAATGACAGCGTGGCTAATTCAAATTCAGACCAGCGACTGCGCTCATGGAAAATACCGCTACTTTCCCCAGCCATATTAAGTCCGGTATCGCTCATTAAGCCCATGTTGTAGTAAGTATCTAGCAGAAACTGCTTGGGCACTGAAAGCGCCAGCTTCGATGTGCCCATATTGGAGGAATGCTGGATAATTTCTTCTAGCGTTAGCTCGCCATAGTTACGCGAATCTTTTACTAGGCTGCCGCCTAATCGCATCCATCCTGGATGAGTGTTTACTGAGTCTTCAGGCTCCACTTCACCGAACTCTAATGCAGTAAGGACGGCCAGCGGTTTTAGCGCCGAGCCTGGTTCGAACGCATCGGTAATAACCCTGTTACGCATTCTGTGCGCAGAAATATCGCTTCTATCGTTAGGGTTGAATGACGGTGCATTCACCATGGCTAATACATCACCGCTTTTTACATCGATAACAATGGCGGAGGCCGAGCTTGATTGATAATAAATCATGGCTTCTTTGATTTCTTTGTAAGCAAGTGCTTGAATGCGCTGATCGATAGTCAGCTGCAGGTCACCAGCTTTTTCGCCAGATTTTGTTTCTAATATTTCAACTTGGCGGCCTTTCGCATCGCGGCGTATTTTACGAGAACCCGGCGTGCCCGTTAGCCACTCGTTATACATGCGCTCCAAGCCTTCAACGCCTGTATCATCAACATCGGTTACGCCGATTAGCTGCGCTGAAACTTCACCTGTAGGATAGTAGCGGCGGCTTTCACGACGAAGATAAATGCCCGGAATGTCTAATTTATCAACGTACTCTGCCATTGCAGGCGACACCTGACGCTGTAAATAGACGAAGCGGCGTTTGGGGTTTGCCACTTTTTCTTTGAGTTCATTCACGTCTTGGCGCAGTACATCCGCCAGCGCTTCCCAGCGGCGCTCTTCCTCAAAGCCGTTATTTTCATGAATAATTTTTGGATCTGCGTAAATTGCGCGGACAGGAACACTCACCGCTAGTTCAACGCCATTTCTGTCGGTAATAAGCCCGCGATAGGTCGGCATATCTCGGGTTCTAAGCGTGCGGTTGTCACCCTGTTGAATTAACTCGTCTGGTTCAATAACTTGGATGTAGGCCGCGCGGGCAGCCAACACGCCGAAAACCAGCATGATTACGACAAGCACAACCACAAAACGCCAGTGCACTAAGCTTGGCGTTACATTTTGTTTTGCACCGGTCTTTTTACGTTGGCGAGAAAGCGCGGTTGTACTCATTTTAACCTCACCACTACTTCATCATCTGCGGTTGGACGGTACATTTCTAATTGTTTTTCAACCAGGTTTTCTATGCGGTTGTGCTCGGTTAACGCACGTTGCTCAAGCACAAGGTTACGCCACTCAACATCAAGCTCATCTTTCTCTTGCATGAGGTCTTCAAGGGCAATGACCTGCTGTCTGTTGTGATGGCTGCTAAGCGTTACCGCCATTGCACTTACGATAACCATTAAATACAACAAAACCCGCAACTTGTTGCGGGTCAAATCTGAAACAATTATTAGCAGTAATTTAAAATTAGTGCTGGCCTTGTCTGGCGCGGCTTTGGTCATAACTTTTCTGCCACACGTAATACCGAACTGCGAGAGCGAACGTTGTTCGCAATCTCCTGTTCTGAAGGTTTTATCGCTTTGCCCAAGGCTTTTAGCACTTTATCTGCATCTATTTCAGCCTGAGTAATCGGTAAGTTGTGTGGTACTGATTTCCCTTTACTTTGATCCTTAATGAAGCGTTTTACTAAACGGTCTTCAAGCGAGTGAAACGAAATAACGGCAAGACGACCTTCTTTCGCCAACACCTGTGTCGCCGCTTTAAGGCCCACGCGAAGTTGCTCCAGCTCCGCATTGATATAAATGCGAATGCCTTGGAATGCGCGGGTAGCCGGATGTTTAAACTTATCCTTTACAGGAACCGCTTCGTCGATGATCTTGGCTAGCTGAGCAGTGCGTGTGATAGGCGTTTCTTTGCGCGTATTTACGATGGCATGGGCTATGCGTTTGCCGAACTTCTCTTCGCCAAACTCTTTAATAACCTGCGTAATGTCTTGTTCTTCGGCGCTAGCCAGCCAGTCTGCAGCACTTTGTCCACGAGAGGTGTCCATACGCATATCCAGCGGGCCGTCACGTAAAAAGCTAAAGCCACGCTCGGCATCGTCAAGTTGAGGTGAAGACACGCCCAAATCCATAAGCACACCGTCAATCTTACCGGTTAACCCTAGCGCTTCGATTTCTTCTGCCATATCACCAAACGGTGAATGGATAATGCTAAAACGCTTGTCATCGACGAAGCGTTCTGCCGCTTTAATTGCTTGCGGGTCACGGTCAAACGCGATAAGACGCCCGTTTTCGCCCAATGCATCCAAAATATGTGCAGAATGCCCACCACGGCCAAACGTAGCATCAATATAAATACCGCTTGGCTTAATCGCCAGGGCTTCAATGCACTCATCAAGCAATACTGAAATATGTTTAAATTCGCTAGGCTGCGTCATAGAGAAAAGTCCTGTAATCGTTCGGTAAGTTCAAATTCGCCTTTGCGTTCGGTGTCTATATCAGCTTCAACTTGTTGTGCCCAAATATCGGCATCCCAAATTTCGAATTTGTTTAACTGACCAACTAACATGACTTCTTTTGAGAGTTTTGCGAAACTTCGCAGTGGAGTAGGAACAAGAATGCGCCCGCTTTTATCCATCTCACCTTCAGAAGCATAACCTAGTAGCAATCGCTGCAAGCGACGCTCGGCGGGGATCATGCTTGAAAGTTTAGAGAGTTTAAGCTCAATCTCTTCCCATTCGGGAAGTGGGTAAAGTAGCAAACAACTTTGTTGTGTATCGACTGTGCAGACTAGTTGTCCCTGACAATCATCCAGCAGCGACTGACGATACTTCGTCGGTATAGCCAGTCTGCCTTTTGTATCCAGATTGATTGCGTTAGCGCCGCGGAACATTCCCCTAGCCTTTTATTATTTGCTCTTGGTTTTCTTGTTTTTTGAGTACTAATCTGCAAAGTGATGATGATTTGATCCACAATTCGCCACATTTACCCACTGAGTTACAGTTTAGGTAGCAATGATCCCCACTGTCAAGTAGAAAAAAGGCGTGAAAGCCGCATAAACACTGGGTTTAAACTGTCTTTATATACAGTTGTTTTAGGAAGTGTATGATTAGGCGTGTAAAAAAGATTAAAAAATATTCAGGCAGGGAAAATTAAACTTCAAATTTATCGATGAACGGCTGTTTTTAACTACATCAAAGACACTTGTTAACTTAAAAATAATTTATAGGTACAAACGCAAAAAATGAACTACCAACCGAAGCTGATAGTTCATTGTTAGTAATTGCTAGCTATGAATATCTGGTGGCTGACTTGCTTTAAAAGCGGTAAGAAGCCGTAAGTGACGCGACATCGCTTTCAATATCACTGTCGATATCTGTTTCATAGCTTGCTGATACTGAGAACTGCTCATTTACCCAGTAATCTAAAGCCACCCCTGCTGTTTTTAAGTTGTCAAAGCCATCTGGCGCGTTGGTATAGCTATAGCTACCTTGAACACTCAAAGCTGGGCTAAAGAAGTAACGCGCACTTCCAGATAATACATCAACATCGTCGGCAATATATTGGGCGGTCAAGTCCCAACCCGTTCCCCCGTTACCTACCGTGGTATAGCGTGTAAATACAAGTGGTGAAGTTTCATTCTCACTTTCGCTATAGCTATTTGTACCGTCATTAATTTCATAATTGGCGCGCTGATAAATTAAACCTGCGCCTATCTGCCATTGACGTGACAAATTAAACCCTACTTTTACATCGATATTGGTGTAATCCTCATCACCAAAGTCTTCGTCAAATTTACTGTGAGCACCTTCTATAGCAAGCATCCAAGTATCGTCTAGGTAAAAAGTACTGCCTAGGTTAAATACATCAATACCATCGAGTGTGGCGTAACCGCCAGACAGACTAGATACGCGCTGTAGATAAGGGTTAATAAGGTAAGCGCCGCTGTTTCCGCTCACTTCATCAAGGTAGCGCACATATCTTGCACCGTAGAGTTTGTCATTCAGCCCCTCAAAATCAACGGCAGTTACTTGTACTTCGTTTTGCGTAGCTGCATGAGCAGCCGTCATTGCGAATACTGATGCGGTGATAATTGAAAGTGAAGTTAGCGTAGTTTTTAGCTTATTAGTGTTAGTGTTCATGTCTTTTGTCCTTAAAAATGTGTTGGGAACGAGATGTAAGATAAGACATTAAAACTTAACGGTTTCTGAACGAAACATGACGAAGTCTGAACGTGAATTTTAGGTACAAAAAAACCCGCAACTTTGCGGGTTTTTAAACTTAAAAATGAGGGAGCGATTACGCGTTTGGCGCCGCTTCAGGTGCTGCTTCTTCTGCTTTAACCGCAGAAAGCTGCATGCTGCGAATTGGGTTTTCTGTGTCGTTGGAAAGCTCAACAAGGCGGTTTAGCTGCCCAACAGACATCATGACTGCGTAGATAGCACCTAGGAAGCCTTGCTTGTGTAGCTCAAGCACCTGATCTTCTGGTAGTTCAAGAAGCTTCTTCTCGTTGATGCTCATCATGCCAGTAACATTGCGCTGTTTACCATCTTTGTAGGTAAGGCGAATTTGAATTTGATCAAGCAGGTCTAGTTCAACCACTTTAGCAACAAAACGCTGAGTTAGCATTTCGCTATTCGCTAGGTCTGCTAGGAATTTCTGACGGCTATCTAGGAACTCGCTTGCTTCACCCGCTTCAGTGAATAGCGCTTGGCCTTCGTCAGAAATAAGGTCAGAGTTTTCATCTATGTAAACGCCAAGCTTGTCGCCGTCTGGACGCACATCAAACGGATAGCGAAGGATGTTCATTGGAACGTGTGGGCCTCTCCAGCTGTCGCCAGTTAGAAAAAGGTTTTGACCTTGTTCCATACCAAGCATAGTCACGACGTGGTGACGCTTAGACGTAGTGTCTTCAATGAACACTAGCGGCATTGTTGCAGCTAGTTGTGCAAACTCACGGATAGTTGCTGCTGCAAGGTGTGTATTTTTCGCAAAGCTGAAAGATGTGTTTACCGCAACCTTTAGGTCTTTATGCTTTTCTTTATCTAGCGGTACAAAATTAATAGCCATATTTATTTCTCATACTTGTTAGCTGTGGCCCCGGCTTGATTTTGTGAGAAGAGCGGGTGCCACTAAAAAATTACGTCGGCCGCGCTGATGCATAGTAGTCATCGATAATTGGCGGAGCGCTTGGGAGTATCCCGTATTCGCGCAATGAAGTCACGCAGTCTTCACCATAACAAGTTTTAAATTTTTATTGCAATGTAAACTTGAAGTAAACAAGCACAAGCGCTCTAAAAATGAGCAATATCGACTAATTTAGGGGTTAACAAGAGCGAACTGAGGTAAATGCGTAGCAAGTAAAAGCCTATTGTCGCAGTGAGCATTATCCTTTAGTCTCGTATTGCTATTAAGTTAGCGGTTGTTGACCTAAGCGATAAAAAAACAAAATAAGGATTTTCTATGAAGGGGCGCTTCCCACTCTCATCTTGCGCATTATTTATCTCTGCGCTTTTTGCTTCACACTCTGCATTTGCTGAGACCTCAATTTATTCAGCATCTGAAAAAGCTATTAAGATCGCACAAGAAACTATTATTGTTGATGGTCACATCGATGTACCTTATCGCGTAAAGGAAAAGTGGGTTGATGTGACTAAAGCCACCGAGGGCGGTGACTTCGATTACCCTCGCGCAGTATCTGGCGGCTTGAACGCTCCTTTTATGAGTATTTACGTACCTGCTAGTTTAGACAACTCTCCAGAATCTACGCAGCTTGCCCATGAGCTCATCGATTCAGTAGAAGCCATTGTTGCCCGTGCACCTAATAAATTTGCCATTGCTAAAAGCCCTTCGGACGTAAAATCCCAATTTGAAAAAGGGTTAATTTCACTGCCAATGGGCATGGAAAATGGTTCGCCTATTCAAGGTGATTTAGCTAATTTAACGGCTTTTTACGAGCGTGGCATTCGCTACATCACCCTCGCCCACAGTCAAGCCAACCATATTTCTGACTCTTCGTATGACCTGCGCAGAAAATGGAAAGGCCTTAGCCCGTTTGGCAAAACCTTAGTGGGCGAAATGAACAACATCGGCATCATGCTAGATATTTCTCATGTGTCTGACGACGCCTTCTACCAAGTTATTGAGTTAACAAAGGTACCAGTCATAGCATCGCACTCTTCACTGCGCCGCTTTACCCCCGGTTTTGAGCGCAACATGGACGACGAGATGATCAAAAAACTCGGCGAAAATGGCGGTGTGATCATGATTAACTTTGGTTCTAGTTTTGTTTCTAAGGAAGCTGGCAAGTGGCGTAGTGGCCTTACTGCAGCGCGCAAAGCCTTGGTTGAAAAAGAAGGTGAAGAGAGCCCTCAGCTAGAGAACTTTGAAGAGAATTATCGCAAAGAAGTACCTTACCCTTATTCAACCCTTGATGAAGTGCTTGACCATATCGATCACGTGGTAAAACTTATTGGTGTTGATCATGTAGGTATTGGTTCAGACTATGATGGTGTAGGTGACTCACTCCCCATTGGGCTTAAAGATGTGGCGAGTTTTCCAAACCTAGTACAAGGATTGCTGGATAGAGGTTATAGCCGTACCGACATCGAAAAGATATTGAGCGGAAACCTTTTGCGCGTTTGGCAACAAGTTGAGGATTATGCGAAAGAGCATGCGGAAGGTTATACGGAAAATCATGCGGCAGCGCACTAGTCGCCCAACGCCTTAAAAATGAAGCGTAGGGAAGCGTGTTATCGCTTCCACATGCTTTATCTACTCTACTGCACTTTCAACTCTATTATTTTTTGCGTGACACAATTAAGTAAAACGCGCTTGGCAATACCAACAGTGTTAATACCAGTGCACTCGCCATACCGCCTACCATAGGCGCCGCAATTCGCTGCATCACTTCACTACCAGTTCCAGTGGCATAAAGCACAGGCAACAAGCCAACAATAATAGAAAGCGATGTCATCATAACTGGGCGAAGTCTTGCCGAGGCGGCATGGACAATAGCCTTTTTCACAAGCGCATCTTTTTTAGTGTTGCCATTTTCTGTTTCGTGCTTAGTAAGTGCATCTGATACATATTGGTTTAGATAGACCAGCATGATAACGCCTATTTCTACCGCTACACCTGCTAAGGCAATAAACCCAACACCTACCGCCACCGACAGATTGAAGTTAAGAAGGTAAAGCAACCATACACTGCCCACCAGCGCCAACGGTAAGGTAGCGAGTATGAGTGCCACATCGCGAAGGCGTTTAAATGCCAGATAAAGCAAAAGGCAGATAATGGCCAACGTTAGCGGTATAACCACCGACAGTTTTGCTTTCGCGCGCTCAAGGTAAGCAAACTGCCCCGCCCACGTAATAGAGTATCCAGTGGGTAAATCAAGGTGCTGTGACAAATGACGTTTCGCGCTATCTACATAGCCCCCCAAGTCAATACCTGTGGCCGAGTCTGACGAGATATCAATGTATACCCACCCATTTAATCGGGCATTTTCGCTTTTAATCCCTGCCGGCCCGTCGTCAATACGCACAGTTGCCACATCGCCAAGGGTAATGTGAACACCGCTTGGCGTGACGAAAGGCATGGATGCTAAAGATTCAGGCGTATCGCGGTAGTGCTGTAAAAAACGCATGGCAATAGGAAAACGCTCACGCCCTTCCACTGACTGCGTAACCACTTTGCCGCCCACTGCCGAGCCTACAATACTGTGAACATCGTCTATCGTCATGCCATAACGCGCCGCCAACTGCCTGTCGATATCGATATAAACATAACGGCCACCTACTACCCGCTCAGCGTATACTGATGCTGTGTTGGGCAGGTCTTTAAGCAGTGTCTCTATATCCTTTCCGATGGCTTCAATGCCTGCCAGGTCAGGCCCCGCAATCTTGATCCCAACAGGGGTTTTTATCCCGGTTGCCAACATGTCGATGCGGGTTTTAATTGGCATTACCCACGCATTGGTCAGCCCAGGAAATTGCACCAGAGCATTAAGCTCTTCTTTGAGCTTTTCAGTGGTCATGCCCGCCCGCCACTGCGCTTTCGGTTTAAGCTGAATGAAGGTTTCAATCATCGTCAATGGTGCAGGGTCTGTGGCCGTATCTGCGCGTCCAATTTTCCCGAATACCGTTTCAACCTCGGGTAAGGTTGCAATAAGCTTATCCGTCTGCTGTAAAAGCTCTCTGGCTTTACCCACTGAAATACCTGGGTAGGTAGTAGGCATATACATCAAATCGCCTTCGTCCAGTTCGGGCATAAATTCACTACCTAGTTGGCTTAACGGCCAGTACATGGAAAGCAACAAGCAAAATGCCCCCGCCAAAGTGAGCAGTGGGTAGTTAAGCAACCGCGTCAGCAATGGTTGATATACGCGCTCTAAAGCTCGATTTACCGGGTTCTGGGCTTCAGATCGTATTTTTCCGCGTACGAAATAACCCGCCAGCACAGGAACTAAAGTAATTGCCAGCGCCGCAGCTGCTGCCATGGCATAGGTTTTGGTAAAGGCAAGAGGCGCAAAAAGACGCCCTTCTTGTGCTTCTAACGCAAAAACAGGAATAAAGGATACAGTGATTATTAGGAGCGCAAAGAATAAAGCTGGGCCAACTTCTGTGGTGGACTTAATCACCAGTTCCCAACGTTTGGCTGCCGAAAGCTTTGCAGATGTTGGCGCAGAGGTTGGTATAGATGTTCGCGACTGGGCACTCCCTGTCCCCCCTGACTTGCTGAATCCCTTTGACTCGCTGAATCCCTTTGACTCGCTGAGGCTCCCTGACTTGATGAAACAGCATGCTGATGAATGTGCTTGTGTAAATTTTCAACCACAACAATAGCGCCATCCACCATTGCACCGATAGCGATAGCAATGCCACCTAAAGACATGATGTTGGCATTAAGTCCCTGCAGCTTCATTACGATAAAGGCGGCGAGAATACCAATAGGCAAACTGATTAGCGCAACCATAGATGAACGTATGTGAAACAAGAAGATAGCGCATACCAAACCAACAACCAGCAATTCCTCCACCAACTTATTGGTGAGGGTATCGACGGACTTATCAATAAGGGTGGAGCGATCGTACACGGGGACGATATTCACCCCTTCCGGCAAGCTCGCTCTTAATGAATCCAGCTTAGCTTTGACCGCATCGATAGTGGCTTTAGCGTTTTCGCCATAGCGCATAACTATAATGCCACCCGCGGTTTCGCCATTCCCGTTTAGTTCAGCAATACCGCGGCGCATCAACGGGCTTTCTACCACTTGTGCTACATCGTTAATCGTTATGCTAACGCCGTCTTTGATAACGCCTGTGGGCAACGCCAGTATGTCATCAATGCCCTGAATGTAGCTTTGCGCACTAACCATGTACTCTGCCTCGGCCATTTCAATAACCGAAGCGCCTGACGCGCGGTTACCACGTTTAAGGGCAATTTCTATCATGGATGGCTGAATGTTATAGGCACGTAATTTTTCAGGGTCGACAATAACTTGGTATTGTTTAACCATCCCTCCAACAGACGCAACTTCAGATACGCCTTCAACTGACTGAAGCTCAAACTTCAAGAACCAGTCTTGCAACGCCCTTAATTCACCAGCATCTAGCGCATTTGGCTGACTAGCATCGTTCTCCAACGCATAAATGTAAACCCAACCTACCCCTGTCGCATCTGGACCTAACTGAGGTGTCACGCCTTCTGGAAGTTGCGAAGACGCTTGGCTTAAGTATTCCAGAACACGGCTTCGAGCCCAGTACATGTCTGTATCGTCATCAAAGATTATATATACGTAGGCATCGCCGAAGAATGAATACCCTCGCACCGTCTGTGCGCCAGGCACTGACATTAGCGCAGAGGTGAGAGGAAACGTCACCTGATCTTCCACCACTTGCGGCGACTGACCGGGATAGTTTACTTTCACTATGACCTGGACATCAGATAAATCAGGGATAGCATCAACGGGGGTGTTTTTCACCGCCCAGACACCAGCAATACTGAGCATAATAGCGCTCAGCATTACCATTATTCTATTGTTTACCGACCAGCGAATTACCGATTCAATCATGGTGCATATGCTCCTTATGATTTATCGATTTTTGTTCTGCCGACTTGTGAACCATCGACTTGTGAGCATCGCTTTGGTTTTCATCGCCCTTCCGCTCGCCCGCATCATGTTTATGATTACTGTGACCTGAGTCATGCACCATGCCCTTGTCCATGGCATGTTCACTATGTTTACGCATATCAATAACCGTGAACTCTTTTCCAGTCACAAAGGTGAACATGATGTTGTCACCTTCACTAAACTGAGATAAGTCAATATGCTTTGATACCGTAAATGACATTGTCGCAGGTCCCCGCCCCCATTTTTCAATCGGCCCGCGAGCGATCACTAACTTTGCGTTATTCGAAGCGCCATTCGTTTCGTTTTCAGTCGGCAAATCAATTGCCTCTATAGTACCTGTTGTCGTGGCCTGGTGATCGGGCGCTTTCATTCGTTCAAAGTCACTGCTTTTCGACGACTCTGAATCAATCAAAAATTGTGCTGATACCACAACATCATCCTCTGGGAGCAAGCCTTCAACTACTTCAAAATGTGTACTATCGCTTTGTCCCAGTGTTACGCGTACCGACTTAAAATTGCCATCGCCATCACTGAGTACCACTTTTGCGCCCTCAGCCGTGCGAATAACGGCACTGCGAGGAACCAGTAACGCCGCTTTGCGTTGAGTAGGCGTAATTGCAACGTGAGCAAACATATTGGGCTTTAACGTGTGATTGTTATTGTTTAGCGGTATGCGCACTTTCAAGGTTCGGGTAGTTTCTGACAAAGACGGATAAATATACTCTACGTGGCTTTGCCATTTAGCATCAGTCGCATGGTCCATTTCGTCGAGGGTAACCACAGCGCCATTATGAGGCGCTATGACTTGCGCGTACTTTTCAGGTACTTCTGCAATCACCCACACCGTATCTAGCTGTGCGATGCTCATCAAGGTTGTCCCGGGCTGAACGTAAAACCCCTCCCGAATATTCAGCGCTTCTACTACACCGCTTTGCGGCGCATTAAATGTGACGGTTTGTGCTACCCGTCTACTTTTCTGCAATTCTTCGATAACGCCCTTTGATAGCCCTAGAGTTTTTAGGCGCTCGGCTGCGCCCTGAATTAAACGTGAATCTCCTCGCTTAAGAGCTAAAACGTATTCTTCTTGTGCGCTAACTAATTCTGGCGAATACAGGGTATAAAGTGCCTGTCCTTTTTCTACTTGCTCACCTTGAGATTTAATGAAAAGCCTGTCGACCCAACCTGATACTCTAGGGTGGATGTGCACAATGCTATCTTCATCGTAGGCAACGTTGCCCACCGCCGTTACGGTCTGTTGAAGTGTTCCAATGGTAACGGGCGCGATTTTAACACCTATATTGTGCTGTACATTTGGCGCAATCATTACGGTACCAGGCGTACGCTCATTACTTTTCGCAGATGTTGCTTCGTCGTTGGCGTATACGGGCACCAAGTCCATTCCCATCGGTGACTTTCCCGGTTTGTCACGGCGATAGCTGTCATCCATAGGCGCTACCCAATATAAAGGGGCTTTATTATCGCTGTGGGCACTTTTATCGCTGTAGGCACTTTCATCGCTGTGGGCACTTTCGTCATTTCCGTGTTTTGATGAATCAGACAACAATAGTGAGGCCAAGCCGAATGCTAACAGGCCGCCAAATAGCAGACCTATTAGCAAGCCCTTTATTAGCGTGCTTTTTGTAACTGGAGCAGGGTTAGTTGAAGATGTCATATTAACTACTCTTTATTCGAAAAATGGGCGTGAGTGGGCAGGTACAAATATGCAAGTGACGCCAATGTTCTGGCGCGCTCGATGTCGATTTTGAGTAAATCATCCTGTACCTGTACTTGCTTGAGGTTGGCATTGACAACATCACCGATATCACCGGTGTCTGTGGTATAAGCTGTCAGTTCAGCTTCAGAAAGTTGCTGTGTTTCACCAACTAACGCCGTTTCATAAAGCGCTTTGCGCTCACTTAGCGCTGACAAGCGTGATTTAAGCACCTCTGCGTTCGCGGCAAGCTCGTTCACTTTCAAGCGGAAGTCCGTTTCAGACGCACTCATTTTGGAAGCCGCAGCGGCTATTGAAGCGTCTTGACGAGATTTATTGAAAAACGGAAGGTCTACTTGAACACCAAGTGACACAAAGTCAGCCCGGCTTGCGCCATTTTGCGCGTCTTGTCTGTATCCATAGCTTGCTTCAAATGCCCACTGAGACTTAGTTTGTTCTCGCGCTATATTTAAATTTTGCGCCTCTATCTGGGTTTGAATCTTAAGTAATGTTGCCTCGGGGTGATGCTGTAGTATTGAAAAAGGCTCACTGCTATCAATAACCGTTAAGAACGAAGAAAGGCTTAGGTTGCGGTCATTTAAAATGGCATCGACTTCAATGGCGTCTTGCGTTGATTGAGCCAGCGGTGCGCTTACAGAGTCATCTAGCGGCGCACCAAACCATTTTGAAAGTGCCGATCTCGCTTCATTTTTTTGCTGGTAGGCCTGCACATATTTGTCGTCTAGTGACAACAATGCCAAGCGCACTTGCAGTATGTCTTGCTGCGCCGCTGCACCAACGCCTTGGCTGTATCTGGATTCGGTAAAATCGAGCAGCTGTGTAAGCAATAGCTTCTCTTTGTCTAATAAGCCAAGGCGACGTGCTGCGTAAACCCAGTTTAACCAGGTAAGCGTGACTTCACGCTTAAGCCACGCCTTTCTCGCTTAGCTCTCTACCGACATTTGATCAGCCATAACCTGATACTTTTGCTGGCTGTAAAGGTTTTCATCGCCTCGCGGTAACTGCTGCTTCAAACCAACTTTAAATTGCGTCATAGGCTCTTGGTCAAATGCGAAGCCGTCTGTAGGCAAGTTTTGCACAGACGCTGAAACCTGAGGGTTTGCCCAATATGATGACGCTTCTGCTTCTGCATTAAAGCGATCCTTTCGATGCGCATTCCCTTTGAGTAAAGGGTCATGCTGAATAGCTAGCTGCAGCGCGTGTTCTAGGCTTAAAGTCTGGGCCTCGACAGGCTTAATAGACATCAAACAAAAAGAAAGCACAAAACACAAGGCGAACAAGTCCCTTATTTTACTAAGCCTAGCAGTGCCCACTTTTTCAGGTACCGAATAGTTGCTCATGTATAACATCACTTTTCAGGTGTAAGGCGTGATGACGTTGCACCGTTCTTCGCTAAATTCGACAAAGGGAATTAGCAAAACCACTTACCACGCGTTACTTAGATAAAAGAGTAGAGACATCTCTAAAAGAAAAGACACCTCGTTGAATCAAAATTGTCTCTGCCGCGAAAAAACAAATCCGCGAGATAGATCTATGCTGTGAAGAGTGATTTAGGTGGGCGAAACTGCCCGAAGTGAGGCGATGTACACTGCCCTAGAATAGGTGCAGTGGCAGCCATTCTGGCTACCGATATTTCGGTCTCGACTGTAGGCTGGATAAGCGCACTCGCGCTAAGGTTAAAGCAATGATCGGTTGGGCAATTACATTCATCCTTGCAGCAAGACATGTCGCTCATCTGCGCTGCTTTCGCGCTATTCACGCCTGCATCGCTAACTTGGACGCCGTCGAACTGAGCGGATTTGCTCATGCTGTTTTTAGCACTCAAATCCGCATGATGTGATAACAACTCTTGGTGCTGACAATGTGAATTAGCAGACTCAGGGGGTTGAACCTGATGGTTAGCATTAGCTGCATCCGACTGCGGTGTCATCACCGACATTGAATGGGCATGCTCGTATGAATGTTCAATAGATACAGCGCTACCTGACGACACGAGAGCCATCATTAGAAACAAGGTAAGAACCCACGAACTTGCATTCGTCGACTTATACCCATTAGGCGTTAAGATAATCCGAAACATTTTCAAGTACTGTACTCAGAATATTGCTGTATCGACTTAATATTCGCTCAAATGATAGCGTGATGTCACCGAGCAGTAAAGGCAAGGGAATGTTTCATCACGCTTAAAAATTTATTCAAACTGCGACAAATAATCTTTCAACATCAAGCCCATGGTTGAGAACAGTGGGTTTGCCTTAGGTACAGCGCATTCTTCTTGCTGATTTACCATGCTTGCGTTGAAATTCATTTTATTGAGCAAGTTTGTATCCACAACTAAATCTGCATGGCACAACCCGTACGATTCATCGATAACAAAAAAGGTATTCGGCCCTTTACTTGCTTCCATTAACTGCTCTATGCCATGAATAGGCGTAGTTACATCAGCTTGAGAATGAGCGGCAAATAGTGGCACTTCAATTTGCTGTCCTTCCTCGACTTTGTTCCGAATGATGTTAATTAAATCCATCAATTCCAACCCTGCTAAACCTGCAACATTTGGATATTTATAAGGGTTGGGGCCGTGGGTTTGATAGCTTCCATCAATCACTCGTGCTAAAAGTTTAATGCCCCAAATTCGAGACATACTTTCAGCGTTATCAGACAGCGCCAGCGCGCCAGAAAATAACATAAGACCATTAATATGATTTACTTCGTTATTGGCATTATCTAAATAATGTTCAACAGCCAGTGCACCACCTGTAGAGAATCCACCTACTAGCAAAGTATCACCCATGCTATCAGCCAATTTAATGACTTCATCAACGTGTGACTGCCAGCGCTCTGCTAAATCCCAGTCAGACATGTCATCATCGGCATCTCGTTTACCATGACCAGGTAAAAGGGGCACAACTACGGTAAAACCCTGTTCAAATAAGATGTTAGCGATTTCACGCATAAAGAAAGGTGAGTCGCTTAAGCCGTGGATAAGCACTGCCACCTTGCTGCTTGATTTGTTGGTCAGCATGAAAGGCGAATTGCCTTCATTTCGCAATACGTTGCTGCATACCGAAAAACGATTAAGTGCCGTTTCTCTACACGGCTGGGTTTGGCCCCATTCTTTTTCGTAAAATGCTTTGAACTGATTTTGAAGATCTGAAAAACTTCTGCTTTTCATTTCGCTAGTATCGGGTATCGACACATTTGCGGCCATAGCCATATTTACACCTAAAAGCGCAACAATACCTATGAGCAATTTTACAAAAAACTTCGATGACACCATTATTCTCCGCTACGGATAATTAATAAAAAACGGGAGCAGTTTACCATGCTCCCGTTTCTTGTGACGATTAATACGTATATTACGTTAGCTAAAGTACACCTCTAGATCATCAGAACCACCAATATGCTTACCGCCAATAAAAACTTGCGGCACGGTTTCGCGACCACTAATCGCCATTAAGCTGGTCAGTGAAGCATCTTTGCCCAACACAATTTCTTCGTACTCGTAGCCTTTTTCATCAAGCAGTTTTTTCGCTTTAGCACAGAAAGGACAACCCGGTTTTGTGATAATAGAAACAGGTGCGTTGGTTTGCTCTTCTGGCGCAATGTAAGCCAGCATGGTATCTGCATCTGACACTTCAAACGGGTCGCCGGCAACATCAGGTTCAATAAACATTTTGTCTACCACGCCGTCTTTTACTAGCATTGAATAACGCCAGCTTCTTTTGCCAAAGCCCAAGTCCGCTTTATCTACAAGCATACCCATGCCATCAGTGAATTCACCGTTGCCGTCTGGAATAACAGTAATGTTAGCGGCTTCCTGATCTGCGGCCCATGCATTCATAACGAAAGTATCGTTTACCGATACACAAACAATGTCATCAATGCCGTGTTTCGCGAACTTTTTCGCTAAAGCGTTATAGCGAGGTAAGTGGGTAGAGGAACAGGTTGGCGTAAAAGCACCAGGAAGTGAGAACACCACGACATTTTTGCCAGAAAATAATTCATCTGTCGTTTTCGTTACCCATGCATCCCCCTCTCGGCATGGAAATGACACGCTAGGTACTTTTTGACCTTCTTTGGAAGTAAAGCGACTTTCTGACATAACAACCTCTTATCGGTAATCTTATTGATGAAGTAAGAAGACTAGAACGAGTTTTTGCACAAATCAATAGGTATTGTCTTACATTCGTTAATATCGATTTTGATGCTGAACCTAGTTCATAGGCTGCCTATGCTTTTAGTCGAGGTTAGGTTCGGTCGTGACATTATTCACGTTCCTCCGTAACGCTCAGTACTTTAACATAAGCGATATTCGAGGGTTATCACCATGATTATTTTGGTTGGTGGAGAAAAAGGCGGTAGCGGAAAGAGCTGCCTAGCACAAAACATTGCGGTTTATCTTCGCACTGAAAAAGGTGCCAAAGTGTTAATGGTTGACTGTGACCCGCAGCGAACGACATCAGACTGGATCCAAGAACGCAAAGCTAACCCACGTCTGGCCGAAATAAATTGCGTTCAGTTATACGGAAAAATACGTAACGAATTACTTAGTCTCCGTCAGTATTACGATTACGTTGTGATCGACTGTGGTGGCCAAGACAACCTTGCTTTACGTTCTTCAATGGCGGTCGCTGACCATATACTTATTCCACTTAGACCTAAGCGTCGTGACCTAAAAACAGTGCCTCACATGGAAGATATATTGTCTACCTGTAAGATGGTTAACCCCAAAATGAACGCTGCCTTTGTTATCACACAATGCCCTTCTCTTCCCAGCCTGGCAAATCGTATTCTTGAGGCAAAAGAAGTGTGTCGTTCATTTGGTATACCTGTCCTGAACTCTGTCACTTTTAGTCGAAACATGTATGACGACTCGGAAGAGTCGGGGCAGTCTGTTATTGAAAGTGAGCCAGAGGGCAAGGCGGCTACAGAAATAAGAACCCTGTTTGAAGAGTTATTAGCTGGCAAAGTGGAGGACGCTTATGAGTTTACTCAACCTCAAAAAGTCGAAGCCGTTAGCTAAGCCCAACCTTCGATCTGTAGAAGATTTTATCGATGATGCATTGCTTTATGCGCAGGGTAAAGTAGGGAAAAAGCAATCATCGGCGGCTAAAAACGAATTAAAAAGCATGCGCACAGATTGCGTTGTACCGATAAGAAAACCAGCAAAACCAAAGGGTATGCGACATGCTACTTTTACTTTAACACCGCAATGCATTGAGAAACTTGCAAATATTGCCCAGCAAACAGGTAAAGCAAAGTCCGCACTAATTCGGGAGTGGATTGAAAAAAACAGCACAAATTAGACTAAAGTATAAAACCAAATACATATTAAAAACGTTTTATTCTTCACAATAATAATGTTGCTAGGGCGAAAGGCCCTTGAGATACTCAGTAACAGTATATTCTGACAGCGTATGGGAGATACAACAGAATGGGCAGTGAAGGATTGAGCACAGTGCGCGTGCTATTGTGTGCCCTACTATTTGCGATGTATCTTGTGCCGATTAGACCGGCAATAGCTATCAATTTAAATAATAGCGAAATTACAAACGTTGAAAACCTTCTGAAGGCTAAAAAATACACTGATGCTGACAGCAAGGCACTTTTGTTATTAGAGCAAGCCTTGCAACAACAGTACTTGTCCGCCGATGCTTTTTCAACACTCGGTCAACTACTTCAAAACGCATCTCGTTTTGAAGTATCAAAAGCTATTTTTAACGCTGCGCTCGAGCGTTATACCGCCGAGGGCAATCTCGACAAAATAGCGTCAACCCTTCTTCAACTTGCTACTTCGGAGAGGAATTTATCTAACTACTCTACCGCAATGACTTATGTAAGACGCGCTATGTCTATTGCACAGATTGAACAAGATGACCTCTTAAAAGCACGATTAAACCTTGAACTTGGCATAATTCACCAAGACCAAGGGGAAATAGAAACCGCGCTTGAGCCGTTAAAACAAGCCCTGCGTTACTTCCGTGAAAATAAAATGGCTAATGAAATGAGCCTCTCGCTTCTCCGTATTGGCGACATTTATAGTTTACTCAACCAAGCGGCTCTGGCCCATACCTATTACCAAGATGCATTTGATAGCATTGAAAACACGGGTACGCCTAGGCTACTTGGTATCATAAAAGCACGTATGGGTGCATTAGCACTGAAAGTCGGTGATATTAACCAAGCCATAGGGACTATCGACGACGCTCTGACCCTACTGCTTTCTACCGATGACGTTGGTGCAATCGCACAAGCAAAAATGCTATTGGGCAACGCACTTGTAGAAAGTGGCGATGTCGCAAAAGGCAGGGAGCTGTTAAAAGAAGCCATGCAGTTTGCACGTTCATCAGGGCAAGCCAAATTAATGAAAGAGGGACGGCTGGCCCTTTCGCAAGCGTACATGAAAGAACAGAGCTTTGAACTGGCTTTAGCAGAAGCACGAACGGGTACTATTGATGCGCGAAAAAATAGGGATATTCGGGGGCAGTTGAGTTTTCTATCAATACAGCTTAGTGCTTTTGTTTCGCTTGGGGAGTTTAAAAAAGCGCTGGACATTCAATCAGTCATTCAACAGTTGCGTGAAAGATTGCTGGACTCAGAAAACAGGTCCGCCATAGAAGGGCTTCAGGCTGAAATCGAACTTGTGCGCCAGTCTCGCACGCTAGAAAAGTTAGAAGAATCGAAGCAACTTGTGCTTGCACAAGCTGAGCGTGAAAACTTACAAACCACCTTGTTTTGGAGTGTGTCGTTAGCTGCTTTGTTGCTGACATTTTTAGTCTGGAGTCGATACAAACAGCGCCAGCAAACCATTATTCTGCGCCGAGAAGTTAGACAGCAAACGTTGACCCTCCAAGAAAAAAATCAAGAGCTAGAAAGAGCCTACAAGACGCTAGAAGAGGTAAGCCTGCGCGATCCGTTAACGGGTTTGTACAACAGGCACTACCTTGAGTCACAACTACCGGGTGAAATAAGGCGCAGTCAATTTTCAGTAAAACAAAATACAAACGCTAATAAAACGAAACAAGACTTACTCTGTCTGCTTATTGATATCGACCACTTTAAACGTATTAACGACGATTACGGCCATATGGCGGGTGACAAGGTGTTATCAGCATTCGCTAACGTATTAAAAGAAGTATTCCGACAGACCGATCTCATAATTCGATGGGGCGGTGAAGAATTCTTAGTCGTATGTCGCCAATCTAATAGAGAAGAACTGCCAGAATTGGCTGAGCGCTGTCGAGAGATGGTGGCTCGCACGTCTTTTGATATTGGCCAAGAAGCTCCCATCAATATTACCTGTAGTATCGGCTTCTCATTGCTTCCTCCTGACAAAGAGGATGATTTTGATGCTGCATGGAAGCGAACGTTTGCTGTAGTAGATTATGCGCTTTACGCCACTAAACTTTCTGGCCGTAACGGATGGGTAGGTGTTATAGAAACACTAACAAGCCCTAGAGCGCACCCAACGTTGTTAGATACTAAATTCAATTTTCCTGGTTCAAGAATTGCCACATCATTTAACAATGTGGCGAGTATCAAGTGGCCAGATACCCTTGATAAATAGCAGTAGAGGAAGTGAAATATGTATAGAGGAAGCTGTCACTGCCAAGCCATTCAATATGAAATTGAACATCTGGATGAATTAGAAGCCGACAATGAAACTCTGACTCAAACAGATACCAGTCAACTGAGTATGACAGTTGAAAAAGAAAGGCTTGTTATCGACTGTGCTCCTTTCTCGTTAGCCAAATTGCATGAGGCTAACGGTGAAACGCATCACGTATGTAATGTGTGTGCAAGCGTCATTTTTGTAGAACTTAATCCAAATAAAGTACGACTTGAAGTGACATTTACGGGTCACGACGCACTAGCGGAACCACATCGCCAGTTTATGCTTTAAAAACTTTTGCATATGATGTTTAGCCTGCATAATGCGTGTTTTTAACGGCTTAATAAGTGGGGTGAAAAGTCATTCGTCCCAGTTATTAAGCACTCGCAGTGGCTGGTGCCATGCTCTGCCTTTAATCGCTACTTTTAATATCTTCCATGTGATATTTATCAATAAGCGAATATAATGTTGGTCGCGTAACGCCAAGCAGTTCTGCCGTTTTAGACATGTTTTTATCTGCTTTTTGGTAAGCCCTACGTATGGCGCGGCTTTCAGCTATTTCTCTCACTTCACGTAAGTTTAATGTTTCAGGCTCATCATGGGCATCTACTGGCATTAATCCTAGGTCATCCGGCTGTATCACGCTCCCCTCCGCCATAATCACCGCTGACTTGAGTTTGTTTTGCATTTCACGAATGTTACCTGGCCATTTGTGAGCTAACATGGCATTAACAGCGGTTTCAGAGAAGCTTTTAGCCTTAGCTTTAAACTCTTCGCGGTAAATGTTCAAGAAGGTACGGGCCAGCAGAATGATATCTTGATCTCGTTCACGCAACGGCGGGATTACAATGGGCATTTCACCTACTCGGTAATACAAATCTTCCCTAAAAGTTTCCTGCGCTACCATGGCCTGCAAATCTCTGTGAGTCGCACAGATAACCCTTATATCAACAGGAATTTCATTGCGCCCGCCCACGCGTTCTATCACTCGCTCCTGCAAGAAGCGGAGCATCTTAGCTTGTAACCCTATTGGCATGTCCCCTATTTCATCGAGAAACAAGGTACCGCCTTGCGCGGTTTCAATTTTACCTATGGTGGTTTTATTCGCGCCAGTGAACGCCCCTTTCTCATAACCAAACAACTCACTTTCTAACAAGTTCTCGGGTATTGATGCACAGTTAATCGCCACAAATGGTTTATCTTTTCTTGGGCTGTGTTCATGAATACTGCGCGCAAATACTTCTTTACCAGTACCACTTTCACCAAGCAGTAAAGTGCTGATATCGGTATTAGCAATTTTCTCGGCTCGGCGCACTACTTTTTGAATAGCCTCGCTATTGCCGACGATCCTAGACATGCCTGAACGGGTGCGCGATAAAATGCTGTTCTCATGCTCCAGCTTCGACAAATTTAAAGCACGATTGACCAACAGTTTAATGGTATCTGAATCGATAGGCTTTTGATAAAAATCATAGGCACCAAAATCAATGGCTTTAAGCGCATTTTGCTTATCACTGTTGCCAGTCACCACGATCACCTTAGTTCTCGGCGCTAGCGCAATGATGTCGTGAAGAATACGCAAACCTTCCGACGCATTCGCTGGATCTGGCGGAAGCCCTAAATCTAGGGTAACAACCTTAGGTTCAAAACGACGGAGCTGGGCTATGGCAGATGTGTGATCGTCTGCAAAAACAACGTTGTAATCGGTAAGACTCCATTTAAGTTGCTTTTGGATACCTAAATCATCATCTACTACCAAAATGGTATCGGTCATTTCATCATCCTATTATTCTACTTCATCCATCGAAAGGGAGTGGATTTGATAATGCTTCATCCACTTTTTAGTTATACACCCTATCCTATCGGAAAATACAGTGTAAAACAGCTACCGCGTCCAGGTTCACTTTGAACAGTTAGTTTGCCACCGATAGACTCGATATATGTTTTTGCATCATATGCACCAATACCCATACCAGCATTGCCTTTCGTGGTATCAAATGGCTTGAATAGGCGCTCTTCGATAAACGCTTTATCCATACCTGACCCTGTATCTTCTATCAAAACTAGCTGCGTTTTGTTGTCAGAATTTCCAGTAATCACCACGTCGACTTCTCCGTCATCTGCAGTTGCCTGCTGAGCGTTGCTGATTAGGTGATAAAGCACGTTTGCCACCTTATCCTTATCAACCGTCACGGCCGTTTCTTTTAGCACATGAACTGTTGGTAGCGGACGTAAACCTGAACAGCGGTTGTTGACCACGTCTTTGGCCAGCTCCGAAATCAAAAATTCTGAGTTTACACCTTCTTCAACGGCCTTCTTATCAGTCAGCTGTTTGAGCATTTTTTCCATTCTTGCCTTAGTATGCTCCAAGGTTTCGAAGGTGTCTTCGATAAATTCAGGGTTGTGTTTATGCTGTTGAGCATTGGCAAGAATAAGGTCGACTTGAGCTAGTACATTTTTTAAGTCATGTAAAACGAACGCAGACATTCGATTGAATGCCGCAAATTGGGCGTTTTCTGCTACCACTTGAGCCGCCTCGTGGTGCTGCATGTACGTGCCTACTTGCTCAGATACGGCGGTTAGATAGTCTTTCACTTCCCAATTTAAACTGATTTTTTCATTGTCTCCTGACGCGAGAACAGCAAATCCCCACAGCTTCCCATCTTTTAAGAAAGGCACGAAGAGTTGGTAGCCCCATGCTTTTAGTGCATCTCTATCTAGCTTTAACCCCTCGTAATCGAATGGTTTGACGAGGTAGGCATCAGTATCAATAATCCAGCCATTTTTGTCGCTATAACTTGCAAGCGTTTCTAACGTTGTACAGGTAGCGTTGTTTTCTTTCGAATCAGTTAACGATTCATTGTTATCTGTTGACGCAGTGTTTGTAATAGGTGATGCCTTAGCCACGCATTCATAGCCATTCTGCGTTACTTTAAACAGCAGACCTGACTCATATTGAATGGCGTTAAGCATTCCTGTTAGGCCAGCGTAGTAAACATCTGATGAGGTATCCCCTGCACGTGTTAACCACTGCGTTAATTTCACCCATTCAACGCGGTAGTCGAACTGATTCGCAAAGAAATGTTTAGTGATAAATACTTTTATCTTAGTGCGAAAGCCGTTGGACAAGAATACAGTGGCGAGCAATGCGAATGACATCACAACCAATATGATTTGAACCGTCGCTCCCCAGTTGCCTCCCATATAATTTATGGCGTAGCCGACAACAGCCATCACAAAAAGATAACCGCCCGCCACTAAGAGTAGAGAGCTGTGCAATACCACGTCCCGCGAGATAAAGATATCAATGCCCCAGTGATGAATTCGTCGAATCGATATGACGAGTAAGGGCATTAACAAGAAGTAAATATAGCCTCGTGCCGCTATATAGCCAATTTCAACCTGGTTTACCATGGTAGCGTTTGCATAGGTAACGAACTCAAACAGGTTGGTTGCTCCCAGATAAATAATAATGGGTTTAAACGCCCACTGCTCACGCCCCGCCTGTCGATACACAACTTCCAGAAGAACAAGCACTTCTAATGACAGCACGATCAGTACAAGAAAGCTCCACGCGGGATTTACTACCAATAGATAAGGGGCTAGCAATGCTGCTAGTGCGGGGGCAATAATAATTAACGTTACAGGTCGTTTTAGAACGTCGAAGATATTACTAAAGCTGGTTTGTATACAGCCAGCCAAAAAGAGTAGCCATGCGAGCTGCTTAAGCACGTCAGCGCTGAGTAACCAGCTTAGCGAGATAGGTCCAAATAGCGAAGTGATTAAGGTTGTAGACCATAAAAAGGTGGCTGCGGTCGCCAATACCAATAAATGCTTGGCTACGCCGGGTTTGCGTACCGTTAACAACAGCAATAAAAGGGCTAAGTGCGCCAGACTATTTAACCCATAGCCTACATCTGAAATCATCCTTTTATCTCACCCTTATTATCATTATTTAGGAGATGAAATACAGGGGTGCGCATTGATGCAACGTCCCTGCTTTAGCGACACAGTGTCAAAACAGGCCACTTGATCGGCCGCGCTGGCACTGGCGACAATGTTAACTATATCTTACCTTCAACAGCACTTAGCATTTTCAGCTAGGTACGGTGCGCAGGCATCGCCCGCGCTATGATAAAAACTATCGTTTACGGATCACTAGTGAGCCAATTGAATACCCTGCACCGAAAGAGCAAAGTACTCCCACGTCACCGGCAACCAGGTCTTCATGGTTTAAACCAAACGCAATCACAGAACCCGCAGAAGCAGTGTTTGCAAACTCGTCCAACACAATTGGCGCTTCGGTACGGTCAGCATCGCGACCTAACAGGCGTTTGCAAATCAAGGTGTTCATATTGATATTAGCTTGGTGAAGCCACCAACGCTTGACGCCTTCTGGCGCAATGTCGTGACTCGCTAAATGCGCTTCAATATGCGCGGCTGCCAATGGACACACTTCCTTGAAAACTTTGCGACCCGCTTGATGGAACAGCTTATCAGGTCCATACGGATCAACGTCTTCGGCACGTGTCATGTAGCCAAAATTAGAACGAATATTGTTTGAGAATTTCGTCAATGCCTTGGTGCTTAGCACGTCGTATACGTGCTCACTTTTGGCGGTTTCAGCAAGCTCAAGCACAGTCGCCGTAGCCACATCGCCAAAAATAAAGTGACTGTCGCGATCAGCGTAGTTAATTTGCGGTGAGACCAACTCAGGGTTAATAACCAACACGCGAGTCGCATTTTTCGCGCTCAGCATTTCATAGGCGCGATGCATACCGAACGTTGCTGCAGAACAAGCAACTAGCATATCGAAACCAAACCCTTCAATATTAAGGGCTTCTTGTACTTCAATTGCAATCGCAGGATAAGCACGCTGGGTGTATGCACACGATACAATCACAGCATCAATCTCATCGGCAGTAACATTGGCGGATGCCAGAGCTAACCTGGCTGCTTCGACGGCAATTTCGGCTTGGTGAGAAAGTTCGTCATCTGCTCGAGGGGCAATCTTAGGCTTCATTCGAGTGATGTCTAGCGCACCCTCTTTTTGATAGATGTAGCGACTTTTAATTCCTGATGCTTTTTCGATGAACTCTGCACTTGAATAAGGCATTGCTGCTACATCACCTGATTCGATTTGCGCTTTATTTTCTTCGTTAAACGCATCTACGTAAGCATTGTAGCTATCTACTAGCTCTTCGTTAGTTATACTGTCTTTAGGGTGCCATACACCCACACCACTAATCACAACTTGCTGAGACATAGGCATTCTCTATTATTTGATAGCACTACGGTGGTATTGAGCATTGCGTTACTCTGTGTCCTAAACGCATCTATACCAGTGCAATTGAGCCTAATCGTATTTACCTTTAAAAATACGACTGCGTTTTATGGGTTATAGCTTACCCTAATCCTTAAACGGTGTAACCATAGTGAACGCAAGGAAAGTTCTATTCCTCCGTTTAATACCAGCCCGCATAGATAATTACCCACTCAGCGAGACTTAAAATGTTCGTAACCGTGGCGTGTTTTCGCTGGTATAGTGGCTCTACATCAAGGTAACACAAAAAAGAGTAAGGACACTTTAAACTCGGCCTTCGGGAAGGTCTGGCAAGCTACCAATAAAAAACCCCGCTTCAAAGCGGGGTTTCATGTAATCAATGCGGGAGCTTACAGCTGGTTGATTTGCCACACCGTTACTGTGCCGCTAACTTCGTTGCCTACTACAAGAAGAGGCACACCACTTGGGCTGTCTTCAGCGCTAACGAAAACCAGACTTTCAGGCGCAAGGTCACCAATGACATCATCGCTTGTCAAACCTTCGGTTAAGTCACGGTTAATTACATATTCTGCAAATTGAACGTCATAAGGGTTTGTAACGTCGTATACGAAAATACCGCCCATACGCTCTGTGCCGATAAACGCGTAAGTGCGATCGCCAACTTGACCCACGGTTAACGCTTCTGGCTCAGGACCTTTATTTTCAGAGCGCGAGTCGCCTGCGTTTTCATCGTCACCGTTGTTGAACTGTGCGCCATGAACTGAAGCAGTAATGCGTTCAAAATCATCACCTGAGTCATAGACCACTAAACCATTTTGATCCCAGATGGTGAATGAACGTGCACCGTAAGCATACGCTGCATCGTACTCTCCGTTTCCATCAGCATCACCCATAGCTGAAGTTACACGTAAGACGTCCGCTTCACCTGTCGCCTGTAACATAGCTAATTCAGAGTTGGCAGCAGCGGTAAGGTCTTCTACTTTCACTTCATCGGTATAAGCAAGGCAACCATCGTCTTCGTCAAAGTCTACACCACCTGCAGCAGTACATGCCGCTGCATCGGCAGCTGCAAAGAAATACTCTCGGGCATCACCTTCGTTCGCGGTTACGATAAATGTTGCATCTTTCCACGTAAAGTTAGCAATAGTGTCAGGCTGATATACCCCGTAAAGGCCGGTATATTGTCCAAAACTAACCGCATCGTTCTCTTGAATATCAATGTTAAGCCCAGCCCAAGATTTAGCGCCTAGACCAACAACATCAACGGTTAATTCTTCTAAATCTAAGATTGCTAGGCCATTGTTTTCCTGAAGGCTCACATAAGCAACGTCGTTGGTAGCCGTTATATATTCAGGTTCAAGATCTTTCGCAACCGTAGAGGTAATTACAGTGCCGTTAATAGTCTGGCCCGCCGGATTTGGGAACATCATCCCCTGTGCCATCAAATCGGCTTCAGTACCATTGAACGCTGTGAAGCCTATCGTAGTACCAGTTTCTTCAGGCTCTCCGCTGGCTAGAATATTAATAACAGTAATTGAGCCCTCTGGATCGATAGTGTAGTCATCAGAAGGCTCACCTTCATTTGCCACTAACACCTTACCACCGTCGGGGGTAAAAGTGACCATATCAGGTAGTGCGCCGACCTCGACAGAATCCAAAAACGCAGGAGCAGAACTGTCTAGCCCATTATAGAACAACACATAACCGTTATCAGTTTTAACGTCTGCAGGTACAGAAACAGCCATGAGATCGCCGCTTATTGCAATACTTGTTAGGCTACCAAGCGTTACACCGTTAATATCGGCAGGCAATGCGATAGTGGTTGGCGTAAGTGTGGTTGTATTGATTGGATCTGACATTGTTGCAGTATTGACGCTAGAAGCATCAATAACCGCAATTGTGTTAGTTTCACCGTTTGTAGCATAAATGGTACTGGTACCAGCATGATACTGAACAATTTCAGCCGCTGTTTGATTGCCTAAAAAGGCGCGCCCAACGATATCCATCGCAATACCAATGGAAGCATCGGTGCCATCGCTGCCATCAGTACCTGGTTCACCTTGTTCGCCCTGCGGCCCCTGTGCCCCAGTCTCACCCTGAGCACCATCGTCACCATCAAGGCCGCATCCCGTGAGCGCAGCTGAAACTAAAAATGCGAGTAATCCATATTTAAACTTATTACGCACTGCCATTTGCTTTCCTTTTTATTTGTTTTTGTTGTACGTCGGAGATCCGATAAATCTGAAGTTCCTAGCTCTAGTACACCAGAAAATTTATGTAACTTCTATGTATAAATTAGAATCAGTTTATGACACAAATATTAAGAAGGCAAAAGCGTGTAACTTTTCTATAAAAAAGCAACTATTTACGTATTTAAATGCCAATTGTAAGGAGATATTTCAACCTACTTTGTAGTCAAATTGATTCGATAGGTCTGCTCGAAAGCGGCACATAGGCGCTTTAGCGCTAACGTCTAGTTTTCTTTATTAGTAGTATCTGATACTAATACTGCTAAATAGACGTACAAGCTGACAGGCATTTTTTAGTAACTGATATACAAAAATGGTGTTTTCAGTAAACAAAAGGATTAACCATGAAATTGAAATTCACTGCATCAGCGGTCATTGCTGCTGCACTTACACTAACCGCCTGTGCGACCTCACCTACAGGCAGGAACCAAGTACTGCTGTATTCGGAAACTCAATTAGCGCAGATGGGCGACCAAGCTTTTTCGGGAATGAAAGAAGAACTTAAAATTTCTAACAAGGCAGTACAGAACTCCTATGTGGAATGTGTTGCAAACGCCATTACTGCCCAAGTGCCCGAAAGTGTTTTTGGCGGTCAGTGGGAAGTGGTAGTGTTTGACGATGAACAGGTTAATGCATTTGCGCTGCCTGGTGGAAAAATTGGAGTTTATACAGGCTTGCTCAATGTTGCTGAAAATCAGCATCAACTTGCAGCTGTTATTGGCCATGAAGTAGGCCATGTCATTGCAGAGCACGGTAACGAGCGTATGTCTCAATCAACACTGATTAATGTAGGTAGTCAAGCGGTAGGCCAAATACTGGCTGCGAACGAAGTCCCTCAATCAGGCCCTATAATGGCTGCAATTGGTTTAGGCGTTCAAGTAGGTGTTCAGCTTCCGTTTAGCAGAACGCACGAGTCAGAAGCTGACGTCATCGGTCTTCAACTTATGGCAAAGTCTGGGTTTGATCCAAGGCAATCTGTGAACTTATGGCAAAACATGGATGCTGCAAGTGGAGGTAACCGCCCGATGGAGCTTCTGTCTACTCACCCTGCCCCTCAGACAAGAATTGATAACTTACAAGCAAATATGCCTGCAGCCTATGCGGACTATCAGGCCACCGCTTATAGACCTAATTGTAAATAAAGGTACAACCTTATAGGAGTATACATTTTTTAGCGTCTAAATAGCTGACTCGTTATTGAGGCAAAAAAACGCTGCATATAGCAGTAATGCCGTTCACTTAAGGTGAGCGGCAT
>NZ_CACSIH010000099.1:0-29476 GCF_902705805.1 Alteromonas alvinellae
TTTAGAGGGGAAAATCCCTAGAACCCCAAATATGAAGAAGCGGTGTCTCTACTTAAGGATTTCCTGCTGGTTAAAAAAGATTATCAACTGGCACATCAGTTAATGAGTGAGGCGTATCAAAAGTCGAAACGTTTCTCGCAAATGCATCAGAGCAAAGCGGAAGTATATGCACTTTATGGTGCTTATAACCGCGCGGTTGACGAACTTCAATATGCGTATAATTTCGCAGGCGATGATCATCTTGAAAAACAAAGAATTAGAGCGAGAATAAAACAATTTCGCGACCAAGAAGAGCGTTTACAACGACTCTAGACCATCGCACGTCCCTGCTATTCGTCAGCGCCCTTCAATTCAGCTAGGCGCTGACGCAGATGCGTTGCCGTAATTTCTCCCATTATCGTATCCTTTATTTTCCCATCAGGTCCAAGAATAAACGTTGCTGGTAAATAAGGGGGTTTTTGCATGGGCAGTTTAGTTTCTGGCGAACTTATAATAACAGGCAAATCAATATCAAACTTCTCAGCCATGGCTTTGAGTTCAGGCTTCGTTTTAAGATCGTAATTAATAGCAAAAAGACGGGTATCATCAGGTAGCGAATGATTAAATGTAACGAGCTCAGGCATTTCTCGTAGACATGGTGCACACCACGGCGCAAAGTAATTTACCACAACCCACTTCCCCTCAAGATCTTGCCAAAGGTAAGCAGTTCCATCTAATGTTTCAAAGTCATGTTGAAGACGCTGATACGTATATGCACCGGCAAACGCAACAAGCGCTAACAGCACTAGAAAGAGTATAGGCTTTATTTTTCCTGCATTGCTTTTTGGCTGTGACAACAACATATAACCTTCTAATTTTGACTATTTTTTCATAGTGCCAGATTCTTACTTCGCGCACTAACATAAATTCAACCACGCTTTTTAAACACCGTTTTCCAGAAACGATGCTGTAAACAAAGAATAGTACGAATTTATTACCCGTTATCGGTAAACTGCTTGATATTCTATGGCAAAAACGCAATAGTTCGCGCCAATTCATATAATCATGAACAAGAGTATTTATGACAGACATTACCATTATTCACAATCCTCGCTGTTCAAAGAGCAGACAAACCCTAGCATTACTTGAAGAGCAAGGTGTAGCGCCTGTTATTGTTGAGTACCTAAAGCACCCTCTAGACGCAAAAGAACTGAAAGAGATATTTAAAAAACTTAACCTTGGATCGGTTAGAGATATGATGCGTACTAAAGAAGCAGAATATAAAGATGCTAACTTAGGTGACAGCGCACTGTCTGACGATGCGCTTTTTGAAGCTATGGCTCACACGCCCAAGTTGATAGAGCGTCCAATTGTTATAAATGGCGAGAAAGCCAGAATTGGTCGTCCGCCAGAATCTGTTTTGGAAATTGTATAGTGCAACCTGTTCTCGTACTTTATTACAGCCGCAACGGCAGCACAAAGCGACTAGCTGATGCCATCGCTCAAGGTGTATCGTCATTAGGTGTTCCTGTGATAGTACGTACAGTCAAGAGTATCAGCGATGCAGCTAATGACGCGGCATCTAGTGCTGTACCCGAGGTTTCCCTTCAGGAACTCGAACAGTGCAGTGCCCTGGCGTTAGGTAGTCCTACGCGTTTCGGCAATATGGCAGCGCCAGTAAAGCACTTTTTGGATTCTACAAGCAGTCAATGGTTAAAAGGCGCGTTGATTGATAAGCCTGCGTGCGTGTTTACATCTTCTTCTTCCATGCACGGCGGCCAGGAATCCACATTACTTTCCATGATGGTTCCGCTTATCCATCACGGCATGGTGATTTGCGGGCTACCTTACAGTGAGCCTGCGCTACACAACACCACAATGGGTGGCACCCCTTACGGTGTAACACATGTCGCTCATCACAGTTTAAGTGCACCAGAGCAATTGAGTGCAGATGAAAAAGCGCTATGCATTGCTCAGGGTAAGCGACTTGCAATGTTCGCTAAAAAACTAGCTGACAACGCCTAACAGTTACGTTATTTGGCGCATAAAACGTAGACCTTATAAAGAACATTAAAAACAAATTGTTTCGGAGACATTACCATGGCACCAGATACGCGTTTTTATCGCTATCTCGCACTTATAAGCCACACCGGGTTAATCGTATGGATAACACTGTGGCAATTTACATTTACTAAAGAGCATACTTACTCTCCTTTGTTTATTGCCTTGTTTTATATTTTACCTTTATTGTTACCTTACTGGGGTATATTGAAAGGCAAACCATATACTCACGCATGGGCCAATTTTGTCGTTTTGTTTTACCTCATTCACGGATGCACTGTGGCATACGCTGTACCTGATGAACGTTGGTATGCAGTGGTAGAGATTATTCTATGCACGGGTATGTTTGTCGGCTGTAGTGCGTATGCTAGAAAACGTGGTCGTGAATTGGGTTTGGGCCTTAAAAAGCTTAAAGAAGAGATGCAAGAAGAAAAAGCACGCTTTGAGCAAGGTCAACAATGATCATGTAATACACAGCGAAAACACATGCTGCCAAGGGGTTAATATGACACGCCATTTGCCTGAATTTACATTAGTAATCGCATCATTATCGTTACTTGCAGCATGTGGAGGTTCTGGTTCAGGCGATAGTTCAGCCCCAAGCACTCCTTCCATTCCTCCAACCATTAGCATTTCAGGCCCTACAAACGCCGTTGTAGGCGATGCGGTCGACTTTGCTGTCGCCTCGCCTACTGGCCACGCTATTGTAGATATCGATTGGCAAGTCTCAGGCATATCACAGCAGCCTCTCAGTGCTCACACGCAGGCTATAGGCTTTGATGTTACCTCTTCAGGTAGCTTCGATATCGCCGCAAACGTTAGCTTAGAAAATGGCACAACTCTTACAGACACCATAACGTTACAAACGAACGAAAGTACCGCGCCGCTTGCCGCATTACGATTGGGTCATGAGGCATCCGAAGGCGGCAGAGTTTCTCTTCGCGTTGACACCGTTAACTCGCAAGGGTTAACAATATCAAATATCGCGTGGCGACAAACGTCTGGACCAATCGTCAATAACTTCAACTTTGATGATGGCGATTATTCTCATTCGATATATTTTCAAGCGCCTCGAGTCAGCAACGACACAATCATTGAAATAGAAAGTACCGTTACACTCTCAAATGGCGAGGTGTTAACCGATAGCGCGCAAGTTCTAGTGAAAAACATCGACATCAACAATAGCGGCTTTTTTGTAGATGACGAGACAAGTATTCCCGAAACGGTAAGCGCGCATATGCAGCCCTATAGAGTCGACAGCCCTTACGCGTCGGCACTTGTTGATTGTGTTTATAACAATCAGGTTTCAAACAGCTGTACGTTCTCTCAGCTACCACTGATTGGCCAAGTCACCGAAAGCCCCACTATCGATGATATTTTAGATAGAACATACGTCTCGCATCCGTGGATGGGCGATGCATTTAGAACGTATTTAGAAACTTCAGCAACCCGTGATGACATGCTTAAGTTACTACGCGCAACTAACGCGATTGTGATTTCTTACGATATCCGCCCGTCATTTTATTGGGTTGCCACTGGTGCCATTTACTTAGATGCCAACAACTTTTGGCGCACACCGCAAGAGCGAGACACGCTAAATACTCGCCCAGATTATAGAAGTGGTTTTGGTAGTGAGCTCGATTTTACGACGTCATGGCGCTACGTGAAAAACGGGGCCTATTATTTTCCTAATATCAGCACAGCGAACGTAGCAGATAGACTTCCACGTGATGTGAGCGACGTAGAAGCAGCATTAAGCTATTTGCTATACCACGAGCTAGCTCACGCCAATGACTTTTTCGACTACACCGAATGGCAACAACTCAGCAATAGCGCGAGCCCACTGTCGTCTTATGATGACAGCTCTCCCATTTCTACGGGGCTAACAACTTCATTGCCTCTTACGTCGTCACAACTCCATGCTTTGGCCGAAGTTCGATACGGCGGTGCAACCGCTTCAAGCGCGCAACGAAATTATACCGCGCTACAAGTGGCAAATTGGTTTGAGGATGATGGTGCGGTTGCTTTCTATTCTTACTTTACGGAACGAGAAGATCTCGCCATGTTATTCGAGCGCTTCATGATGCTTTACCGGCTTGAGGCAGAAGCGGATGTAGGCGTATTTACAAGAGAGACACTGGAAGACGGCAGTTTCATTCCCACTTGGGCTCAGAGAAACCGTGTTAATGATGATAACGTTACTATGCGCGTAGATTACGTATTAAGTAGAATTTTACCCGAACTCGATGTACCTGCTATTCAAGCGTCACTTCCAAGCTCTTATCTGCTTCCGAACGATATTACCTGGCGGGACTCTGCGTCTAGTACAAATCCAAACGTACAGTCTGCGAGCGATAAGTTAATGCTACAGAAAGGCGGAAACAATTCGGTTACTTCCGATGGAACTCTAATGACGGTAGCAGAAGAATTTAGCACCACATCAAGCGCTCATAGTTTAAGAAAAGAACAATAAACGGCAACACAGCAGCGCTTTGACTAATTTAGGTTAAGCTCGCGCTTTGGCTAACTTAGGTTGAGCTCCCGCTTTGGCTAACTTAAGTTAAGCTCGCGCTTAGACTATCTTAGGTTAAGCTCCCGCTTAACCATGCCCACAGATAAGCGTTTTTGTTCTTGGAGTGAGCGTGTGTCTAAACGGGCTAATAGTGACATGAGGCTTTTTAGGTCTCGTTCACTATGGTGCAAAAGAAACTGTAGTGCTTGGTTTGATAGCTTTAATCCACGTTCCGCTGCACGTAAGCGCACGGCTTCTTCACGACCATTGTCATCCAGTTGGTTTACGTGATAAATAACCCCCCACGCCAAGCGAGAACGCAAGTCAGGTAAAACAAAAGCCGGGTTAGATGGGCCTAGGTGACTAGAACAAAGTACCATGGTTTGTTTAGTCTCAATCACTCGGTTTAACAAATCGAACAACGCTTCTTCCCAACGTAAATCGCCCGCTATCGCGTGAATGTTGTCTAATGCGATTAACGAAAGATTCTCTAGGCCTTCAAAAATATCGAGCGACCACGCTTCGTAATTATTAAGATTTAAATAAAGGTGACTAACCGATTTTTCGGCTAGTTGATGACAAGTGGCAAACAATAAGTGACTTTTACCGATAGCGGTACTGCCTAGTAAAGTAAGCAAAGGCAGCTGAAGCGATGCTAAAGGCCCCAATTCAGGAGCCTCGCGCCAGTGTGGCAGCGCATCTGCAATCTGCTCAAGGACTGAAACTACTTCTTCGTTACCCTTATTGACAAAACTATCGAAGTTTTCGTCAACAGGTAGCGTGACAGGCAAAGGCAGCTGCATGCTAAATTAATTGCTCCAATAGAAACTGTGTCCTTTCACGGATTGTCCGTACGAATCGGTTACGGGGCGTAATTTGCTTTCTAGTTTAATACTGTTAAGTAAATCGTCCACAGTTCCAATTAATGTAAGTGAGTACGTGGCAACAGAACCAGCTTGCTGTACTAGTGTAGCGTTTTCAATCACACTTAAACTATTTAAATAGTCAGTAGCGCTGGCGTAACTTTTTACCGAGCCAATATTGGCAATCGATACCTTGATAACTTCTCGCTCAGACGCTTCGATTCCTACGATTGCATAAAGCGACGATAAATAATTTGAGTAGGCATCGATTAACTGATTGCCAAGAGCTTCGGGCGAATCACCGTATATGCTGCCATAGCTAACCTTACCGCCACCAACGAACACCCAGTCTAGTGCATAGTCACCTTCATCGGCACGCTTCGCATAGTTGGCAAACTCGTTCATGGTGAACGGCATCGTTGTGCTCTCTTCCTGCGCTAGCTCCTTCGCCGAGGTACCATCAGTATTATTCAAGTTTTGGTTTGTTTCGTCATAACCGTCGTTTAACTGAGCATCAACACCGTTATTCATCGCACCGGACTCAACGTTATCTGAAAAGGTGCGCTGTGCGTCCGTATTATCTACACGCGGATTTCGCTCATCGAAACTTTGTTCATCAGTTTGTGCTCTAAACTGTGCTTCTTCATCTAGCACGCTATCAAGAGATTCTACTGTGCCAGAAGGCACAACATTTTCCGGCAAATCAGGAATTGCACTCGCGTCGTTACGATAAACTCTGGCACCAATAATGTTGTCGACGCTATAGCGTGTAGATGCTTTGCGCAAAGGCTCAACAAATCGTCCCCACACATCATAAGTAGAAATATTTACATTGTCGGTAAGGTCCATTAAAGGCAAGCTCAATGGAACGCCTCGTTCTTTCGCCGTTTGTTTGAGCGTATGTTGTAATTCTGTATTGAGAGATTCGTCTAAGATGATGCGAGTTTCGTTTTCGTCTTCCTGCGCAAGCCACACTATCGTTTCAGGGCGTCTATCACCCCAGAGCGGAAGCATTTCGCGCTGAAGAAGTTCATTGAGTTTTGCTTGATCGAACTCCGCAACGTAATACGTTCTGCCTTTGTCAAAAGCAAATCGATAGGAACGAAGCAGCGATTGAGGCGACGATAAGGCTGCTCTAACACCGGCATTATCGAGCACACTTGTGCTGCCCGACATTTTCACAAAAACCTGCCTTAATGCTTTTTTAAGCGCGTTTTGTTGGGTGCGCTGAGTTTGATCTTCAACTTGAATCTGCGCTTCGTTGACCACAACGCGTTGAGCCGCATTTATAAAGGGGGCGTAAGTCAGCGCAGCAAGAAATGAAATGCCCAGAATGCCTTTCAAGCTAACTCTCGTTAAATTAGTTCCATTGGTGTTACGCTTTACTGCCGTTAACATTGACACTCCATACTCTCTTAAAATCAATTCCTTACCTATCGAATCGTCAGTTAATCTCGTTTACCTATATACGGTAAACTTGGACTAACCTGCGCGCAATTCACTCTACTTTTTAGAGCGAGACATTTTATCAAGCAAGATGTTCACCAAAAGATAGCCTTCTATTGTCTTTTATATTGGGTTTAATTTCACCCCTAAAATAAAAAAGATCAAAAAGCGCATAAAATAGCCTTCACAAATTGGACTTGTGACGACTTGCTGGTAGAATCCGCGGTTTTCTACCTCTTAGTTTCAGGGCCCAACCGTGAGCGAAAATAAAACCTCTTTAAGTTACAAAGATGCAGGCGTAGATATCGATGCAGGTAATCAACTTGTTGAACGCATTAAATCTGTTACCAAGAAAACCCATAGACCAGAAGTAAAAGGTAACCTGGGTGGTTTTGGTGCACTTTGTGAACTGCCTACTAAATATAAAAAGCCGCTACTTGTTTCAGGTACTGACGGCGTGGGTACAAAACTAAGAGTTGCTATGGATGCTAACCGTCATGACGGTGTTGGTATCGACTTAGTAGCAATGTGCGTAAACGACCTTATTGTTCAAGGTGCTGAGCCCCTGTTCTTTCTAGATTACTACGCAACTGGCAAGCTTGACGTTGATGTAGCCGCGTCGGTTGTTACCGGCATTGGCGCCGGCTGTGAGCAAGCAGGTTGTGCATTAATTGGTGGTGAAACAGCCGAAATGCCTGGAATGTATCACGATGGCGACTACGATATTGCAGGCTTCTGCGTAGGCGTGGTTGAAGCTGATAAGGTTATTGACGGCACTAACGTTAAACCAGGTCAAAAACTAATTGCACTTGGTTCATCGGGCCCTCACTCAAACGGTTACTCATTAGTTAGAAAGATTATTGAAGTTAGTGGTGCAGATGTAAACGCCGACTTAAACGGCAAGCCTATCATCGACCAACTTCTCGAGCCTACTCGCATCTATGTTAAATCGGTATTGGCATTGCTTGAAGAAGTGCAAGTAAGCGCTATTTCTCACATCACGGGCGGTGGTTTTTGGGAGAACATCCCTCGCGTGCTACCTGAAGATGCGAAAGTGGTTATTGACGAAAGCACCTGGGAATGGCCTGCAATCTTCTCTTGGTTACAAGAAAACGGTAACGTGACTCGCCACGAAATGTACCGCACCTTTAACTGTGGTGTTGGCCTTGTAATCGTTGTTGACGAAAGCGATACCGATGCTGCACTGAATATTCTTAAACAACACGGTGAAAATGCTTGGGTTATTGGTGATATCGCAGCAAAAGATGGCGAAGAGCAAGTAGAGATCAACGCGTGAGTAACAGTGTAACCAAACTATGCGTACTTATTTCAGGTAATGGCAGCAATTTACAAGCTATTATCGATGAAATAAAAGCCGGTCGTCTGAATGCGGAAATCAGCGGAGTGATCAGTAATCGCCCTACTGCTTATGGTCTGGAACGCGCTAGAGAAGCCGGGATCAATGCGGTTTGCTTAGATCATACAGGCTTCGATTCACGAGAGTCTTATGACGGGGCGCTAAAAGCACAAATTGAGGCTTTTGGCGCAGACTGTGTTGTTCTTGCGGGCTTTATGCGTATCTTAACACCGGAGTTCGTCGACAGCTTTGCTGGAAAATTAGTGAACATTCATCCATCTTTGTTGCCGAAGTACAAAGGTTTGAATACGCATCAGCGAGCTATCGACAATGGAGACAAGGAGCACGGCGTTAGCGTGCACTTTGTTACACCGGAGCTCGACGGCGGCCCTGTTATCATTCAAAGCCGCGTACCTGTGTTTGAAGACGACACAGCAAGCGACCTGGCCGAGCGTGTTCAAGAACAAGAACGTCGTATCTATCCGCTTGTGCTATCTTGGTTTAGTGCAGGCCGATTATCGATGCGAAACAATAAGGCAGTTTTAGATGAGCAAGAATTACCAGAATCTGGTTATGCAAGCGACTAAGCCTTTTGCTTTAGGCGCACTGTTAGCAGCATCGCTTTCAGTGGCCGTGCAAGCAAACCCTAGTACAGAAAATACGGATAGTGCAGAGCTACCGCTTCAGCCCTATAAGGCAACTTATACCGCATACAAATGGGGTGACGACGTAGGCGAAGCGAATATTGAGCTTTCGAAGTTAGGTGACCAACAGTATTCTTTAATTTACACGTCAAAAGTGTCTAAGTTTTTCCTGTCTGACAAACGCAGTGAACATTCTATTTTTACTGTTAATGATAATACCGTCGTACCTTCTGAGTACTACTATAATCGTTCTGGCACAGGACCTGATAAAGAACTTAAGGTAACGTTTAGTCATCATGGACAAGGCAAAATTGCAGTCGAGAATGGCGAAACATTTGATTGGAACGGTGAATTTGATAACCAAATTTATCGTATCGATCTAGCAAAGCAGTTGGCGCAAGGTAAAACGTCGTTAGATTATAACTTCGTCAACTACCGCGGTGAACTTCGTCATTATGGCGTTCAAGTGGTGGATGAAGAGATATTGTCTTTACCTTTCGGTAAAATTGAAACTGTAAAAGTTAAGCTTATTCGCGACTCAAATAAGCGTGAGACGTTTGCCTGGTTTGCGCCATCACTTAACTACACGTTAGTTCGTCTGCAACAGTTCAAAGAAGGCGATGAACAGGGCGATATCAAATTGAAATCGTTTGAGACGCAGTAAAGCGTAAAGATAAACCGTTTTTTGTCTCAACAACTTTTTCACAATTGTTGAATAAAGCACGTTATGAACTAGCATTCAGACGTGCTTTTTTATTTACACTGTTGCTGTCTTATCCTCACGTAACCTCTTCTCATTTCGCAACTCAATTCACATTCTAAATCAGTATTTATAAGCAACGACTATACTTATAGAGCGGATAACGCACTACCCTATTATTTATGTCGTTGTTAATAGAATATTCATGTAAAAATCTTGATCTTTGCCCTATTAAATAATAGGTTTACAGCATGCTGGTCTGACCTCGATCTGTGACTGCTTTTCATAAAGCAACTCACTACGGTCGAGTTAAGACTAGCGTAACGTTTAACGCCTTTCAGGAGTGAAGTATGGCAGATTTTATATGGTTTTTACTGGTCGTTCTGACACTAGCGGTAGCTAGTTATCAGCGAACCAGCTTGGTAACAGCGGTTGCCATGGGCGCAGGTGTTATGATTTTAGGCACCCTTTTCGGTGACATCGGCCTGCTTGGTTGGGTAGTGTTCCTTGCTTTAACACTGCCGTTTACGCTTGCAAATATCAGACAGCAGCACATCTCTAAGAAGCTGCTAGCCTTCTACCGCAAAGTTATGCCTGAAATGTCGAGCACTGAGCAAGAAGCTATCGACGCAGGTACGGTATGGTGGGACGGTGATATTTTCAGCGGCAAGCCAGACTGGGATAAATTACACCGCATTCCGAAAGGTCGACTCACTGCTGAAGAGCAAGCATTCTTAGACGGTCCTTGTGACAAAGTGTGCTCAATGGTCGATGAATGGCAAATAAACCATAAAGATGCTGATCTTTCACCTGAAATTTGGCAGTTCCTTAAGGAACACAAATTCTTCGCGATGATCATCAAGAAAGAGTATGGCGGTCTAGAGTTTTCGGCATATGCCCAGTCTCGCGTTCTTCAAAAACTTGCAGGCGTTAGCGCGGTGCTATCAAGCACAGTCGGTGTACCAAACTCATTGGGCCCGGGCGAGTTACTTCAGCACTATGGTACAAAAGAGCAACAAGATCATTATCTTCCCCGTCTTGCTGCCGGTGAAGAAATCCCTTGTTTTGCATTAACAGGCCCAGAAGCTGGCTCTGATGCAGGTGCGATCCCTGATGTTGGCGTTGTATGTAAAGGCGAGTGGAATGGCGAAGAAGTGTTGGGTATGCGCCTAACGTTTAACAAACGCTACATCACCCTTGCGCCTGTTGCTACGGTTATTGGTCTTGCTTTTAAACTTCAAGACCCAGAAGGTCTTCTAGGTGACAATAAAGAGCCTGGCATAACATGTGCCCTTATTCCTCGCGACACTAAAGGTTTAGAGATTGGTCGTCGTCACTTCCCTCTTAACACACCATTCCAAAATGGCCCTATTAAGGGTGAAGATATTTTCGTTCCAATCGATTACATCATTGGTGGTCCGAAAATGGCAGGTCGCGGCTGGCGCATGCTAGTTGAATGTTTGTCGGTAGGTCGCTGTATTACCCTTCCTTCATCTGCTGCTGGTGGTGCTAAATCAGTATCACTTGCAACTGGTGCATATGCACGTATTCGTCGCCAGTTCCGTATGCCTGTTGGTCATATGGAAGGTGTTGAAGAAATGCTTGCGCGCATTGGTGGTAATGCTTATTTAATGGATGGCGTAACGCGTTTCTCTACGGTGGGTGTAGACCTTGGTGAGAAACCTTCTGTTATCTCGGCTATCTGTAAGTACCACTTAACCGAGAAGATGCGTCAAATCATTAATGATTCGATGGATGTTCACGGCGGTAAAGGCGTTATGCTTGGGCCAAACAATTACCTTGGTCGCGGCTATCAAGGTGTACCAGTATCAATTACGGTTGAAGGTGCAAACATTCTAACCCGTAACATGATGATCTTTGGTCAAGGTGCAATGCGTTGTCACCCTTATGTACTTAAAGAAATAGAAGCTGCGTCTATCGAAGACAAGAAAGAAGCTTTGAAAGCGTTTGATAAAGCGGTATTCGGTCATATTGGCTTTGCGGTAGCTAATACCGTTCGCAGTATCTGGTTCTCGTTAACCAATGGTGCATTCAGCAGCGCACCGTTCACTGACGAAACGGCACGTTACTACAAACTACTTCAAGGCTACAGTGCAAACTTAGCACTACTAACCGATGTGTCTATGGGCGTGCTTGGTGGTGATCTTAAGCGTCGCGAGCGTTTGTCAGCGCGTTTAGGTGACATCCTAAGTGGCCTCTATATGGGAAGTACTACCCTTAAACGCTTCGACGAAGAAGGCCGTTTAAAAGAAGATCTTCCGCTTCTGCATTGGGCAATGCAAACTACGTTGCACGATATCGAAACGGCAATTGATGACTTCTTGGCTAACTTCCCTAACCGCGCAATCGCTGCAGCACTTCGCGTTATGGTGATTCCGTTTGGCCGACGTGTTGGTAAGCCTTCTGATAAAACAGAACACGCCATTGCGCAAATGCTTCAAACGCCGTCAACTGCGCGTAGCCGTCTAGGTTATGGTCAGTACCTTACCCGCGAAGAAGGCAGCCTATTTGGTGATTTAGAGCAAACGCTTGATGATGTACTGGCAAGTGAGCCTATTTTTGAGCGCATTTGTAAGCATAAGAAAGCTAAGCTTCCGTTTACACGTCTAGACGTGTTAGCTGACGAAGCACTAGCCGAAGGTGTAATCAACGAAGAAGAGGCAAACCTTCTTCGTAAGACAGAAGCTGGACGACTTCGTACAATCAACGTCGATGATTTCGACCACGAAGAATTAGTAGCGAAGGTTAATTCCAACACCACTGCTAAGAAACGAGGTGGCAAAGCTGCTTAATTTCATACTCAAACAAAAGGGCCGCTGTCGCGGCCTTTTTCGTCAACGATTCATTCTATTTACATCACTCACCTACGTATTTTCTAGCCCTTGCTTGGCCGATCAAACAACCTGCGGAAATACCGAACAGGCGAGAGAACTCTCTTTATTAATTGCTAACGACAAAGGTCAACAACGTTTGGTACTAAAATGTAATCCTACGCTTGTTATGCTGGCTGAAACAAAAGCCAAAGACATGGCCGAAAGAGGGCTAGTTTCGCATTTCTTAGGCGGCAGCCCAAATACCCGCATTCGCGATGCAGGGTTAACTCTGCCCGATTACTACGGTGACGCAATGAGTAACCAGGTTGAGGCTTTGGCTGGTGGTTATACTACAGCGGAAGACGTATGGTACGCGTTGAAAGGTTCTACGTCTCACCGACAGCATTTACTTGCTGAACTACCCTTTTATCAAGAGCAAGACCAAATCGGAATTGCATTCTACAAAGACTATTCAACGCCCCATGTTGAATACTGGGCAATCTACCTAACCAAACTAGCAGATTCCTCTTTGCCCGATTCGGAAACACAGCCTCAAACTTCGACTACGCTACTATTGAAGGGCCAAAAGAAGTTTGAACATGTACCTGACAAAGGCTTAGGAATAGTTACTAAGAGTGGTGAGGTTACACTAAAAACAAAGAAACCGGATGAGTAATCCGGTTTTTTATTAGCGCGAGATAAATACTTAGTTTAGCTAAGTTGGAGTTTATCCATCAACAATACGGCTTGCGTACGCGTGTTGATCTCTAGCTTGCGAAGAATGGCACTAATGTGTGCTTTGATTGTGGCTTCCGTTACATTCATTTCGTGAGCGATTTGCTTATTCATTAAGCCTGCTCGTAAGTAAGAAAGCACTTGAATCTGTTTAGGTGTAAGTTCACGAAAGCGCTGAAGTAGAACTTTAAGCTCATCGTCAACTTTCTCTAGTTCTTCTTCCATACCTTCTGGAAGCCACTTTTTGCCACCAATAATGTCTACAATAGCCTGAGCAATTTCTCGCGTTTGCGACACTTTGGGAATAAAACCTTGAGCACCTAGGCTCATTACTTGAGCGACAACCTCAACAGTATCGCTGCCCGAAACAACACCAACAGGAATATTCGGATATTGCTCACGCAGCGTGATAAGGCCGTTAAAATATTCACCGCCAGGCATATTAAGGTCAAGAAGGATCAGCTCAACACCGTCGAATTCGTTTAGCTTCGCCATCGCGTCATCCAAGCTTCCTGCTTGAATTATCTGTGCGTTTTCAAAGTAAGGTTCCAACGCGCCGCTCAAAGCTTCGCGAAACAATGGGTGATCGTCTGCTACTAGAATTCTTGTCATTAGCGTTACTGCTTCTTTATTATATTATGAGAATAGATTAATACTTTAGATCAGTAACGAAAAGCCCTAAACCAGAAAAATCACGCAAAATATAACAATTTTGGTGTTTTCCATTGGCATTTATGTATCAAACGGTAAAATTGCGCCCCCAATTAGTTAATTGAAGACCCACTGTGAAGAAACACGACAATATATACGCAAAGGCACTCAATAAAGTAGATGATTTTAAATTTGACGAGTCTGTCGTTGATGTGTTTCCCGATATGATTCAGCGCTCAGTGCCTGGATACGAAACCATTGTTCACACCATAGGCGAATTGGCTAAAATTGCCGTTACGCCCAATACCGTCGTTTATGATCTTGGCTGTAGCCTTGGAGCCGCGAGTTTATCTGTAGCTAGATCGTTGCCCAATAATACATGCAAAATAGTAGGTATTGACGCATCTGAAGCAATGGTTGAACGATGCAAACGCGTTGTACAAACGTTTTCGCTACCAAACCCAATCTCCATTGAGTACGGGTATGCTCAAAACGTTGAAATAAACAACGCTTCAATGGTTGTAATGAACTTTACTTTACAATTCATTCCTCCAGATGACCGTGAGGCGCTATTAAAACGTATCTACGATGGGTTGAACCCTGGCGGCATGTTGGTGTTGTCTGAAAAAATTCGTCACCCTACCCTTAATGGAAATGAATTACTGATAGATTTACATCATCAATTTAAGCGCGACAACGGTTACAGCGAACTTGAGGTCAGCCAAAAACGTGCTGCGTTAGAGAAAGTAATGCTAACTGACACGTTCAGTGAGCATGAGAGCCGCTTAAAAAAGGTGGGGTTTGCCGATGTTGTAATGTGGTACAAGTGCTATAACTTCACATCTATGGTCGCTATTAAGGGTTAATCTCGAGCGCGTTGTCCATACGCACCATTTCGACTTTTAAAATATACAAAGAATATTATGAGTAAACTAGAACAGACTTGGTTTAACGATTGCTATAAATCGTTAATTGACAGCCCGCTATCACATTGGCTGCAAACGCTACCAGCACAAATGAATGACTGGCAGCGAAACGCCAAGCATGGTGAATTTGATAAATGGTGCCGCTTACTTAACAAATTACCCTCCACATATCCAAGCTTTGTTGATTTATCATCAAGCGTTTCCGTCGGCACCGAAAATGACGTTGATGAATATACTCAAAAGCAAATAGAGGGCCTGTTAAAGCAATTTATGCCGTGGCGAAAAGGTCCGTTTCACCTACATGGCATTCACATTGATACTGAGTGGCGTTCAGATTGGAAATGGGAGCGCGTGGCACCCCACATTGCCTCACTTAAGGATCGAAACGTATTGGATGTAGGCTGTGGTAGTGGTTATCACATGTGGCGAATGCTTGGCGAAGGTGCCAGCAAGGTAATTGGCATAGATCCTACCCAACTGTTTCTAATTCAATTTCACGCCATTAAACAATTTATTAGTAATACTGATGCCGTTGCCGACAACATACATTTTCTGCCTATGGGCATTGAAGATATGCAGCCGCTGAAAGCTTTCGACACTGTGTTTTCTATGGGTGTACTTTACCACCGTAAAGACCCAATGGCGTTTCTGCAGCAACTTAAAGACCAGCTAAGAAAAGGTGGCGAGTTGATACTTGAAACACTTGTAGTAGATGGTGATGAAAACACAGTGTTGATGGCTGGTGAACGCTATGCACAAATGCGAAATGTGTGGTTCTTACCGAGCACTGCAGCCCTCTCTGTTTGGTTAGGCCGCTTAGGCTTTGAAAATATTCGCGTTGTAGATATCAACCACACAACCCTAGATGAGCAGCGCGCAACGCCTTGGATGGAAACCCAATCTTTGAAAGATTTTCTCGATCCGGAAGATATTACTCGCACTATCGAAGGTTACCCTGCACCACAAAGGGCCGTTATTGTCGCTAACAAGAAGTAAATCGTAAGACCACGCCTCTGTTACCCTATTGGCACAAATGTTGTTATCTTAATCAAGAAGAACGTGCGAATTCTGCATTGATTAAGGTGACAACATGGATATACATGGCTTTCTAACGACGCATCAATTGCCAAGTACCTATGCAGAAACTGCACAAAAATGGTTCACCCCATTATGTGAGCAACTGCTTAAGCACCAAGACGGTGCAACACAACCATTTATCGTGGGCATAAATGGCAGTCAGGGTTCAGGTAAATCAACTCTGACCAGTTTTATCGAGTCCTTCCTTACTTCGGTCCACAACAAAAAAGTGGTATCACTTTCCATTGACGATTTTTACTACGACCAATCGCAGCGAAATGCGCTAGCGATAAAAGTGCACCCGCTTCTATCAACTCGTGGGGTACCGGGTACCCATGACATTTCTCTAGCGTTAAATACGTTTCGCAGTTTAGAAAAAGGCACGCGTACATCGCTGCCCCGCTTTAACAAAGCTACAGATAACCCGATCCCCAAAGAACAGTGGCCTGTAATCGAATCTTCACCCGATTTCATCATACTTGAAGGATGGTGTGTGGGCGCTATTGCGCAAACATCTAGCGAACTTAAGCGGCCAGTAAACCACCTTGAAGAAGTAGAGGACCCATTGGGCATTTGGCGCTCTTTCGTAAACACTGAACTAGCGGGCGATTATCAAACGTTGTTCGACAAAATAGACTACCGCATTATGCTGAAAGCACCGAGTTTCGACTGTGTTTATCAATGGCGGCTAGAGCAAGAACATAAACTCGCCCAAAAAGCGTTAAAAGATAGCGATGGAGTGATGTCTGATGAAGAAGTGGCAAACTTTGTGCAACACTACCAACGCATCACTGAACACGCATTATGTCACTTGCCTGAAAAGTGCGACACCGTGTTTTATCTAGATGAAACAAGAACGATAACTAAACAGGAAGTAAAACGATGACGAAAACGCTTGTTTTCACCGATATGGACGGCACGCTGTTAGACCACCATACCTACTCTTTCGAGGCGGCGAAACCGGCTTTAACGGCATTAGAAAAAAAGGACATTCCCGTTATTCCCACTACCAGCAAAACCTTTGCTGAATTACAACCGCTGCGCGAGAGTATTGGTTTAGACGGGCCTTTTATTATTGAAAATGGCGCCGCTATTTTCATCCCTCATGGCTTTTTCAAACAAAAACCCAGCGGTACGGTTTGGATAGATGGCTACTGGTGTAAGGCGTTTATCTCAAACAAAAATTACTGGATTAAGCTACTTGAAAAAATAGGTAGCGAGTTTGACGGCAAGTATAAACAATTCTCAAAAATGTCGATTCAAGAAATTCAGGAATGTACTGGGCTTGACGAAAGGTCAGCGTCACTCGCTGCCAAACGCCAGTTTGGCGAACCGGTTTTGTGGCTTGGCACTGACGAAGAAAAACTACGCTTTTTAAAGGTAGTAAAAGATCGCGGTGCTTTCCCTCTGGAAGGCGGCCGCTTCATTCATATTTCAGGTAATTGCGATAAAGGCCAGGCCCTCAAGTGGCTGGCCAATGAATATCAAAAGCAAAATACCACCAAAGTTAACACTATTGCCCTTGGCGATGGTAAGAACGACGTTGCAATGCTTGAAGCAGCGCACGTCCCCATTCGCATTTTATCCCCGGTAAATCCTCCACCAGCAGTAAAAAAAGAAGAGGTTTATACCAGCACCCTAACCGGCCCTGAAGGCTGGAACGAAATGCTTACTCAATTGCTATCCCTATGATCAGGAGGACACATGGCTGATTTTTATCAAAATGGTGTGGTTACTACGTTACATAACTTAGCTCGTCGTCCTACCGAAGAGCTTGAAGCAGAACTTCTACAGTTTTCACAAAAGCGCCCTATGGCACTTATTTTACCGTCGCTCTTTTCTGAATTAGAAGGCGACGCACTTCCACATATCGTCGACGAATTAACAGACGTGCCCTACTTATCAGAAATTGTCATCGGTCTGGACCGAGCCAATGAAGAGCAGTACAAACACGCACTAAAATTTTTCGGCAAACTTCCTCAGCATCACAGAGTGCTATGGAACGACGGTCCTCGCCTTAAAGCACTTGATGAAGAGCTTCAGGCTCAAGGCTTGGCGCCAAAGGAGTTAGGTAAAGGCCGAAACGTTTGGTACTGCATGGGCTACGTACTAGCATCGAATCGTGCTGAGTCTGTTGCACTACACGATTGCGATATTGTTACCTATAACAAAGATTTGCTTGCCAAGCTTATCTACCCTGTAGCCAACCCAATGTTTAACTACGAGTTTTGTAAGGGTTACTATGCGCGTGTGGCTAACGGCAAAATTAATGGCCGCGTTTCTCGACTTCTTGTTACGCCATTACTTCGTGCATTAAAACGCATTATGGGAGACAACGAATACTTGGAGTTTATGGATAGCTTCCGCTATCCATTAGCGGGTGAATTTTCGTTTAGACGCGACGTACTAAACGATATTCGCATTCCAAGTGACTGGGGCTTAGAAATTGGTGTGCTTTCTGAAATGCACCGCAACTATTCGCACAACCGCCTGTGTCAGGCAGATATATGTGATATTTACGACCATAAACATCAGGATTTATCGCTTAATAACGACCAAGGTGGTTTGTCTAAAATGTCTATCGACATTACCAAAGCCATTTTCAGAAAACTTGCCACGCAAGGCTATACGTTTAGCAACGAAATGTTCCGTTCTATTAAAGCCACCTATTTCCGTATTGCGCTCGATTTTATAGAAACCTACCACAATGACGCGGTAATGAATGGTCTAAGCTTAGATATTCACAGCGAAGAAAAAGCAGTAGAAATGTTTGCCAGCAACATTATGAAAGCGGGGCAAAACTTTTTAGAAAACCCTATGGAAACACCGTTTATACCAAGCTGGAACCGTGTAACCAGTGCGGTACCCGATATCTTAGAGCGACTATTAGAAGCGGTTGAAGCCGATACTGCAGAATATATGGAGTAAGTAATATGGCATGGGACCATCTCCATGACAAAGTAAAACACCATTTAGAAAGCATTTATGCCGATGTATCGCTAGACGTCTCGTATGAGACGCTAGCGACGGATTTAATGAACACTATAGGCATTCAGCAGCAAACGGATATTGCTTCACCTCAGTCTCATCACAATTATTGGGATGAAGACGACATCATAATGATTACCTATGGTGATAGCGTTATTGATGAGGGTGAGCGCCCCTTGGTTACGTTAAATAAGTTCTTACACCGCTATTGTAAGAACACGGTAAATAACGTTCATATTTTACCGTTTTTTCCGTACAGTTCGGACGATGGGTTTTCGGTGATTGACTATTCAACCGTTAACGAGGCATTAGGCTCATGGGACGACATAGAAGCTATTGCCGCTGACTATGGGCTAATGACGGATTTAGTGATAAATCACTGTTCTGCAAGAAGCGTGTGGTTTGATAACTTTGTGAAGGGTGAAGGACCAGGATCTGACTTTTTCTTCACAGCAGACCCATCTGATGACCTCTCCATGGTAACTCGCCCTCGTGTGTCGCCCTTGCTGCGTGAAACGGAAACCGCGCACGGCACCAAACATGTATGGTGTACCTTCAGTCACGACCAAGTTGATTTTGACTTTAGAAACCCCAAAGTATTGCTAGCGTTTATTGATATTATAAAATTGTATATTGATAAAGGCGCTAAGCTATTTCGCTTAGATGCTGTGGCTTTCCTTTGGAAAATTGTTGGCACTAACTGCATCAACTTGTTCCAAACCCATGAAGTCATACGTTTGATCCGAACGCTGATTGAACATGTTGATCCATCAATCATAATCATTACCGAAACCAATATTCCCAACAGGGAAAACCTAACGTATTTTGGTAATGCTAACGAAGCCCATGCTATCTACAACTTTTCGCTTCCGCCCTTACTTGTAAATACATTAGTGACGGGTGATTGTACGTATTTGAAAAGCTGGATGATGAGTATGCCACCGGCGCAAAACGGCACAGCCTACTTTAACTTCATCGCTTCGCACGATGGTATTGGCTTTCGTCCGGCGGAAGGCCTACTGTCAGATGAAGAAATTTCAGAGCTTGTGCACACCATGCAGCACTTTGGCGGCAAGGTGTCGTGGCGCGCTTCTGATCACGGTCAGCAAAAGCCTTACGAGATAAACATCACCCTGTTCGACGCGCTGCAAGGAACCACCAAGGGCCCTGATAAATATCAAGTGGATCGATTTATTTGTGCTCACGCCATCATGTTAGGTATGGAAGGTATACCAGGAATTTACATCCACAGTTTACTCGGCACATCCAACGATTACGAAAAAGTCGCTAATACAGGACAAAATCGTTCAATCAACAGAAAACGTTGGGACTTTAACGAATTAGAGGCTCTGTTAGACTCGCCCTTTTCACAGCATCATAAAGTACTCACTCGAATCTCGCAGCTTATACGCATACGTAAAGCGCAGCCCGCATTTCACCCCAATGCAACGCAGTTTACATTGCAGCTTGGTAATCAATTATTTGGCTACTGGCGACAAAGTCTCGATAGAAAGCAAAGTATTTTCTGTATTAGTAATATTTCAGACGAAGAACAAACAATTTTGCTGTCTGACATAAATCTTATTGGCACAGATAATTGGATTGATCTCATCACCCGTGACGAGATAGCCCTTTCTAGTGGTTTCTTACAAATGAAGCCTTATCAAGTGCTGTGGATCAGCAACCAAGATTTTGAATGAATCTTTGAGCTTATAACGCCAGTCGACTGATAAATCTACCGCGGTAAGGATACTGCGGTGTTATGCTTGTCACACGAGTTAGCAAATCAAAAGTTTGTAATGCAAGAAATTAATACCTTTTTTTTCGATTTAGATGGAACCTTGGTGGACTCTGTTCCTGATTTGGCAACTGCGTTAAATCAAACATTAAACGACTACCAATTACCAACGTATAACGAGCAGACAATTAGACACTGGGTTGGAAATGGTGCCCGTGTTTTGGTAGAACGCGGATTGAGCGGCAACGCAGAGATCAGACACCATTACACATCAAACGAGATTGATGCCGCTTTAGAAAAATTTCTTTTCTATTACCGAACGCTAGATACTAAAAGTACAGTGCTGTTTGATGGCGTGTTCGCAACACTTCACGCGCTAAAAGAACAAGGGTTCACGCTAGCATTAATCACTAATAAACCTTCGGAATTTATTGAGCCTATTCTTTCATCGTTCTCAATATTTTCATTGTTTTCGCTTACCATTGGCGGTGATAGTTTACCGGAAAAAAAGCCTTCTTCCCTTCCCCTTCTGCACGCCTGTGAAAAGCTTAGTGTTTCGCCCTCACAGTGTGTAATGGTTGGAGATTCTAAAAATGACATTGTTGCCGCAAAAGCCGCGAACATAAAAAGTATAGGGCTTACCTACGGGTATAACTATGGTGAGAGCATCGCAAAATATAAACCTAACTGGGTTTTCGACGATTTTGAAGAGATATTAACGCTCGCTTCTTAATTTATCTGACATAGCCGTTGATACAACTTCAATTGCGTCGTTTACGCATACTTTCTTTTATTTCACGCTTTAACCTTTGGTATAAGGCCGCTTTTTCTGTAATATCCGCGTGTTAAATCATTTCATGGAGTTGCTGGTATGTCATCTAAATGGCTTTCACTAGAAGAAGCCCTCACTAAAGCATTAGACGCTGCAAAAGCGATAAACGACGTTGAGCAAGTGAGCATTTTTGACGCCAACAACCGCATCTTGGCCCTAGATGTAACTGCCCACGTTGATGTCCCGCCATGGGATAATTCAGCAATGGATGGCTATGCCGTAAATGCGGAAGATCTCAAACACAGTGAAAAACTCGAAGTACAGGGTGTAATTACAGCTGGCATGAGTGCTGATGAGCCGCTTGAAAAAGGCAAAGCATTTAAAATAATGACGGGGGCCCCGGTGCCTGCCAATGCTAACGCCGTTGTAATGGTAGAGAATACCGAAAGTCATGATGGCGCGGTTTTGATCAATAAAATTCCATCGGCGCAAGAGAATATACGTAAAAAGGCCAATGATATCGCTAGTGGCGATACACTAATAAGCAAGGGCACGCGCCTTCACGCCGAACACCTTATGCTGCTGTCCTCCCAAGGAAACAGTAAGGTGGCAGTATTCAGAAAACTTCGCGTTGGTGTAGTCGCGACTGGTTCTGAACTTGCTGCACCTGGCGAACCCTGTAAATCGACACAAATTTTCGAGTCTAATCGCGTTGGTGTAAGCAGCATTTTAAGCAATGAAAACGTAGAGCTTGTTGATTTCGGCATTGTAGAAGACGACGAAGCTTCTTTGCGTAAACTCTTCATTGAGGCGAGCGAGCGTGTAGATGTAATGGTAAGTAGCGGTGGTGTATCTGTGGGCGATGCCGACTATGTAAAAGATATCATCGCTGAATTGGGCACTATCGACTTTTGGAAAGTCGCAGTTAAACCGGGTAAACCCTTTGCTCTGGGTAAAATAAACAACACCTTGTTTTGCGGTTTGCCGGGCAATCCTGTGTCTTCATTTGTTACCGCAAAATTATTGGTTGTGCCTGTTATCAAAAAAATGCAAGGGCAAGTACAACCGCACGAGCCGTTCTTTGTTAACGCTAGCATTACGACACCTCTTAAGCGACGTGCAGGCCGCCGAGACTTTCAGCGTGCAACCATGGTAAGAAATAATCAAGGTGAATGGGAAGTCACACCATTTAAGTCACAAAGCTCTGGCGTTATGACTTCAATCACTTCTGCTAACTGCCTAATGGTAGTACATGAAGATATAAGTGAGTTAAAAGTTGGCGATACGGTTCCGGTTATACCGCTACATTTTTAACAAGTTCGTTGTTGAAACGCTACTTCGTTAAGGCTTTTAAGCTCGTTTTTATTTTCTGCATTTTTATCGCCCTAGGCGACCCATATAGAGACACATTACCGTGAATAAGAAACGCTTTCTTTTAGAAGGAAGAGACATTTTAAAACTAGCATGGCCATTGTTGGTTGCGCAGATTACTCAAATGCTAATGGGCGTTAGCGATACTATTATGGCTGGGCGTTACAGTGCAACCGACATGGCTGCGGTAGCACTTGGATTTAGCATCACTGTGCCACTGCTTTGCTTTATACAGGGTATAGCGCTGGCACTTCCCCCAATCATTTCACGGTTGCAGGGAAACAAAAATTTAAGTGGTATTGCCGACGCAAGTCAGCAAGCTGGTTATCTGGTTTTCTTTGTGGGATTAGCGGTAGCAGGCTTAATTCCATTTACTGAAAGCATAGTCGCGCTGTTCCCTATGGCGCCCGAGCTATTTAGCATTACCGTAGACTACGTACTTTATGTGCTGTTCGCTATGCCTGGATTTGCACTTTACCAATGGCTTAGAAACTATTGTGAAGGCTTGGGTAAAACCAAACCCACTATGATTATTACAGTTATCGGGCTGATGGCGAACATTGTAGGGAACTACCTGTTTATCTATGGTGTAGGCCCATTACCAGCTATGGGCGGTGCGGGTTGTGGTATTGCAACGGCCATTGTTATTTACACTATGCTTATAGCAACCGTTATCTATGTTCGTTTTGCCCCTGCCCTGCAAAAGTACAATTTGTTCGGACAATTGTATAAACCTAACATGGTAACCATAAATCGCACCTTCAAAATGGGCTTGCCCATTGCTATGACTATCCTGTTTGAAGTGACGCTGTTTTCACTGGTTGCGTTGTTATTAGCCCCTTTTGGTGCCACAACGGTAGCGGCCCACCAAGTCGCACTGAATTTCTCGGCCCTGATGTTCATGTTTCCTATGAGCATTGGTATGGCAGCAGCAATTCGCATTGGCTATCGCATAGGGCAAAATAATCCACGACAGGCAAAAATTGCAGCTCGAACCGCTATTCTGATCGGTTTTTTCACCGCTGCGTGTACGGCTAGCTTCACCCTGCTAGCAAAGGGATTCATCATTGGCCTGTACACCAGCGACGAAGCCGTATATACCTTGGCAAATGCGTTATTGATTTATGCGGCGTTATTCCAATTGTCTGATGCGGTTCAAGTGATTTCGGCTAATGCATTACGCGGCTATAAAGACACAACAGCGATGTTTATTATTACCTTTGTGTCCTACTGGTTAATAGGTCTACCTACAGGCGTTATTTTAGGTAGAACAAACTGGATAACGGCAGAACCAATGGCCGCAGCAGGGTTTTGGATTGGCTTCATTGTAGGATTGAGTACTGCAGCTGTTATGCTAGGTGCACGCCTTCTTTACATCCAAAGGCCCAGTGCTGCGCATCATATCGCGAATGCATAACCGTTCAATTGAACCAAAGCAGTTACCCCCTGCTTTTTAGTTTGTCCCAGTCTTGTGGCGTGTCTATATCAAATTGTGCGTTAGGTATAGACACAGCCGTTACCCTACCTAATTTCGCATACTTCTTAATAACCGGCTTAGCCCCCATATCGCCACTTAGCGCTAGCAGTTCACTAAATACCGCTTCAGGAAAGATAGCAGGCACGGTTAATCGACTATTGTTCTCTCCCTGCTTTTGCCATTCACTACATACTATGTGATTAGGGTTCGCATAAGAAGCGTTGATAAGGCGAACGAAGTCTTGTGCATTAATACTCGGCAAATCGGCCAACGTGAATAGCACATGAGTAGGTCTTGTACACGAGCCCTTTGCTGTCGGGGATACTGATTTCGACAGTGATGAATGGCTTAAAAGATGCGTGAGTCCAGTGCGAATACTTGATGCAAGGCCTTCATCCCAATTAGCGTTGTGAACGATACTGATGGGTAGTTCAGAAACCTTACATGGGGAATGTTTTAGCTGCGAATTTACGGAATCATGCCATCTACCCGTAACAACGGTAATGGGTAATTCACTGGTTAACGCTAAGTCATTGCGCGCACTAACTACCTCCCCCACACTGTGTTGTATAAGAGAAAGCGCAGAAATTGGGTGTTCCGATAAAAGCTTATTACCCTTGTAGCGAGCGCTCTTTCCGCCCGCCAACACCACGAGTGCTACGGCATAATTTTCCGACTTCAATTCAATATCCGTTATATCAAAGAAATAAAACGTGACACGTCAAAGGGCTTAGCGGCTTCTGCTAAGCCCTTTGATAGCAGCCGTTAACCCTTCAAGCGTTAGCCCATACATTCTGTCTTCCATAATTTCACGAATAATTTTGATAGACGAATAATACGGCCAATAATTCTCAGCTTGCGGATTAAGCCACACAGCGTTGTTAAAGTGGTTCAATAAACGCTGCATCCACACACTGCCCGGCTCTTCATTCCAATGCTCTACACTGCCACCTGGATACGTTATTTCATACGGTCCCATGGTAGCGTCTCCTACGAAAATAACCTTGTAGTCTTTTCCGTAGCGATGAATGATATCCCAAATAGGAATGCGTTCTTTATTGCGACGAAGGTTATCTTTCCACACCTCCTCATACACGCAGTTGTGGAAATAAAAGTACTCTAAGTATTTAAACTCGCTTTGTACCGCAGAGAAAAGCTCTTGAGTACTTTTTACGTGTGGGTCCATAGAGCCGCCCACATCAAAAAACATCAACACTTTTACCGCATTGTGACGTTCTGGTGACATGTGGATATCGAGTAAACCGCCTTTTTTAGCTGTCTCACCTATGGTTGTTGGCACATCTAGCTGCTCACTTGCGCCTGTGCGAGCAAACTTGCGTAGCTTCCTAAGGGCCACTTTTATGTTACGCGTACCCAGTTCTACATCAGAGCTTAGGTTTTTAAACTCGCGTTTATCCCATACTTTTACTGCCGAAAACTTTCTATTGCCCTTTTGCCCTATTCGCACACCTTCTGGATTGTCGCCATAAGCGCCAAACGGGGATGTTCCGCCGGTGCCCACCCATTTATTTCCACCTTGGTGACGCTTTTCTTGTTCTTCTAAGCGCTTTTTCAACGTTTCCATCAGTTCTTCAAGGCCACCGGCGTTACGCAGTGCCTCACGCTCTTCAGGGCTTAAATTTTTCTCAATTTCCTTACGCAGCCATTCCTCAGGAATCTCTTTGCCAAACAAATCGACAGATTCAACACCTTCAAAATACTCCGCAAACGCTCTGTCGAACTTATCGTACTGAGTTTCGTCCTTCACCATTATGGTACGCGACAAACTGTAGAACGCTTCGATATCGGCATACACCACGTGCTTTTCAAGCGCACTAAGCAAATCCAGCAACTCGCGCAGCGTGGTTTTAACCTGATATTTTCGCAGTGTATAAAAAAACTGAATAAGCATTAGCGACGCGCCATAAAGACCAGTTTTTCAAACAAATGTATGTCTTGTTCGTTTTTCAGCAGTGCCCCATAAAGCGGTGGAATAGCAGCTTTTCCGTCTTTTGAGTGAAGCGCTTCTGGTGGAATATCTTCAGCAACCAAGAGCTTAAGCCAGTCGATAAGTTCAGAGGTAGAAGGCTTTTTCTTAAGCCCTGGTACATCGCGAATTTCAAAGAAGGCCTTTAACGCTTCATCAAGCAGCTTTTTCTTTAAATTTGGGAAATGTACGTTAACGATTTCTTGCATTTCCTCTGGATTCGGGAACTGAATGTAGTGGAAGAAACAACGGCGCAAGAAAGCATCTGGCAGCTCTTTTTCGTTGTTCGATGTAATAATAACAATAGGACGCTGCTTCGCTACTACGCGTTCTTGTGTTTCGTATACGAAGAATTCCATCTTATCGAGCTCTAGCAGCAAGTCGTTGGGAAACTCAATGTCAGCTTTATCAATTTCATCAATTAATAGTACCGGGCGCTTTTCTGCGCTAAAGGCTTCCCATAATTTACCTTTTACGATGTAGTTGCTGATATCGTGAACGCGATCATCACCAAGTTGAGAGTCGCGAAGACGTGATACTGCGTCGTATTCGTACAAACCTTGCTGTGCTTTAGTGGTTGATTTAATGTGCCACTGAATTAGTTCGGTGCCTAAACTCTCGGCCAATTCTTCAGCAAGCATGGTTTTGCCTGTGCCCGGCTCGCCTTTAATTAAAAGCGGACGCTCTAGAGTAATAGCTGCGTTAACCGCCAGCTGTAAGTCTTTGGTTGCGATATAATTAGACGTGCCACTAAAAGCCATTATTGTTGTACTCCGTATAATTTTTCGTCTTTGCAATTTTAACTATAATGTCAAGGCCTTCTCATGATTGCCCATAGATATAACATATAGCTAAAAAGCACTTTGCATTTTACTGATTGGGACCAATGATATAGGGGTATGACGAAATCCCCTAATTCAGGCTGTGAATTATTAACTATCACACGCGTTGAATTATTAACTACTAAAAAGGTCGTACAGATCACGACAGACGGGGTTTCCTATAAAATAAGGAACGAGGTAAGGATTTATAATGAACGTATTTGACGACAATTCCCTATCTATTGGCCGCACGCCACTAGTTAAGCTAAATCGCGTAACATCAGGTAATGTATACGCAAAAATTGAATCGCGTAACCCAAGCTTCAGCGTTAAGTGCCGTATTGGCGCAAACATGATTTGGGATGCTGAAAAACGCGGTGTCCTTACCGAAGGTAAAGAAATTGTAGAGCCGACCAGTGGTAACACAGGTATCGCTTTGGCGTTTGTTGCAGCGTCTCGCGGTTATAAGCTAACGCTAACCATGCCTAGCAGCATGAGCCTTGAGCGTCGCAAACTTCTAAAAGCTTTGGGCGCAAACCTTGTTCTTACTGAAGCGCCTAAGGGCATGAAAGGTGCCGTTGCCGCTGCACAAGAAATTGTGGCATCAGCTCCAGACAAATATGTATTGCTTCAACAGTTCGACAACCCGGCAAACCCAGCTATACACGAAAAAACCACCGGCCCTGAAATTTGGGAAGATACCGATGGTAAAGTAGATGCATTCGTAGCTGGCGTTGGTACGGGTGGTACTATTACGGGTGTAAGTCGCTACCTTAAGAATACAAAAGGTAAAGCGATCACTTCAATTGCCGTTGAGCCAACAGACTCTCCAGTAATTACCCAAGCGCTTGCGGGCGAAGAATTAACCCCTGGCCCACACAAAATTCAGGGGATTGGCGCAGGTTTCATTCCAGGTAACCTAGACCTAGACCTAATTGACGAAGTTGAGCAAGTTACCAACGAAGAATGTATGGACATGGCGCGCAAGCTAATGACTGATGAAGGTATTCTTGCGGGTATTTCTTCTGGTGCTGCCGTTGTTGCTGCGAAGCGATATGCTGAACGCCCAGAAAACAAAGATAAAGTGGTTGTAGTACTTCTAGCAAGCGGCACAGAACGTTACCTAAGTAGCCCTCTGTTTGCTGGTGCGTTCGACGAACAAGAAGAAGTTCAATAACCTTCTCGCTATTTTATTAATTCATAAACGAGGCCTTGCGCCTCGTTTTTTTATGCATCAAATTAAATCATTTTATAGCGATAGCTAAATGGCTTTTTTGCCCCTTTGCTTTTACACTGATTTTTGTGAATAATCCGCTATGCAAACATCTACGCAGTCGATTAGTTGACTTCGTAAAGATATGAAACTATCAATAAGAAACGGACCTCTTTAGTTTAAGGTAACCCAAATGAAAACGCGTATGTGGTACGCCCTATTCGGGCTTTTTACAGTTTTGATTTTATCGGCGTGTGGTGAAAAGAAAGAAGGCATTGGACGCTACGGGATGCTTGATGAGAGCACACCTGAATACACCACAGTTATGTTCCTAAAAAGTGTTTACGAAGATGATAATTTAGACACAGCTATTCAACTTTCCAGCGAAAAAATGTCGCGCATACTCACGCGATATCACACGAACAGCAACGTTCAGCGCCATCTGCTTAATTTGAAGTACGACACGGTAACAGTTACTCCACAAAGTGCAGGTAAAATAGGCAGAAACGAGTTTTCAGAAAAGTCGACCATCACCGTATTTTTAAGCGGCAATTACAATGGTGAAAAAGTAGAAGACTTAAGAAGCCTTGATTTGATCAAGGAAGACGGTGAGTGGAAGGTAAACAAAATTCACCCTGATGCCTATTTATAACAATCAAACCAAATACTGTTTTTATATACAGCTCACCAATTTTACGATAAGTAAAAATAAAAAGGATATTTTCCGGCTTTTAAGCTCAGTTACATTTATCTTTTGTTTAATGTGTTGTTTTGGAGTGATAACTTAGAACAACACAAAACTGATATACGGAATTTTTCCACCTTGCATAAAGGATTTTTTCCGTATACTAAATTGTTAGGCACCTACGGACACTTTGAATGGATTCAGACATTAAATTAGATATCAGCTTCAGATTCTTTTCGCTTTCAGAAGAATTAGCCAACGAAATCAAATCAATTGATGAAGCCTCATCTTGTAGACCAAACAGAAAATTGGGTGGTTTTGTAGTGTGTGTGCCGCTAACTCCATCAACACTGGAATTTGTAGCAAGTTTCGTAACTTCACATAATGTAGAAGTGGAAAATACAGATATCTTCGTTTCATTTGCAACTGAATACGATTCACGAATCATAACTTTGCCAAATATTATCTCTAAGGCTTCTTTTTCTATTGGCTCACCAGTCACACTATCGTATACAGTGGGTTAGGCGCATAACAAAACACTAAAGGCGCTCTCAAGCTTATCTCGCTGGGACGCATTTACGCGGGGCCGCTCCGCTATTATGCCCTACGTGCGTATTTCGGTGAATCCGATCGGTCGTT
>NZ_CACSIH010000100.1:0-4591 GCF_902705805.1 Alteromonas alvinellae
CACATTGTTGCGGGTTTTTTTTTATGCCCGTCTACCACGTTAGACTTTCGTATAAGACCACAGTCGCATTGTTACATTCCGTTCACATGTTTAGGCTTGCGCTTTTCTTCCGCGCAATCTAAAGGTGTTATGTGTCACAAGAAAGTTCTTCTTATCAAAATCTTCACAAACCGAGCAGTAGTTTTAAATCAAGAGACGAATATTTAAATCACGAACTTCAAATACTTTCTCCAAAACGTTGGCGGTTGAACCTGCCTGGTAAAGACTACCGCGTTGAGTGGGAAGACTTTGTGCCAGGCATGGCGGCGACCATAGGAAAAATCGTTATGGTTGCCGCCGTAGTAGGTGCATTCGCAGCACCGCTAGGGCTATCTCCTGAGTTTGTTATTGAAAACGTGCGCTTTGAATTACTCATTGCAGCAGTCTTGTTCGTTGTTCTGATTTCCGGTTTTCTGAACCCGTCAGCTAATTTAGCAGGTACACACGGCCCCTTACTGCCCTTGGTACCCCTTATTGTTGCATCTGGCGGCCATCCCATGGCGCTCGGTCTACTCATTGGACTATTTGGTTTTATTTTAGGAATAACGAAGGGCGGCAGTGTGCTAGCCAGGCTAACCAGTAACGGTGTATGCGGTGGGCTGCTGTTGTACTTAGGGTTTATTGGCATCACAGGCCAGGTGAAGAAACTCTTTGCGTGGGCAGAAAGCTTCGATATGGCTTACTTAGCCTTCGTGGTGATCATTGCCACTATCTTAATGTATGCATGGCTAGAGCATATTCAAAAGCGCTGGCTAGCCATTCCGCTTGGTGCGGTGATGGCGGCGGTCATTGCGTTTTCCTTCGGTGCGCCATTTGAGTTCACAACGTCGCCGGGTATGCCTAACTTGAACCCTGCTTATTGGTGGGGGGAAGACACAGGTTGGAAACTGGGCCTGCCAGACTGGTCACATTTCATTGCTGTGCTGCCTTTTGCTGTGCTGGCTGTGTCTATGTGGTCGCCAGATTTCTTAGGTCATCAAGTCTTCCAAAAGCTTAGCTACCCTAAAAAAAGTGAACGAGCGCACATGAATATAGATGACACCATGATTGCTGCATCTAGTCGTCAGGCAGTGGGAAGCCTACTGGGAGGGGGGAATATCTCATCTTCGTGGGGGACCTACATTATTCCGGCTTCAATCGCGCGCAGACCCATACCCGGTGGTGCATTAGTTACTGGCTTTTTATGCGTTGTAGCGGCACTTTGGGGTTACCCCATGGATTTAGCAATTTGGCCGCCAGTGCTTTGCGTAGCGCTTATTGTTGGGGTCTTTCTGCCGCTTATGGAAGCCGGTATGCAAATGACGCGTGAAGGTAAAACGACGCAATCTGCCGCATTGGTAGTGATCTCATCTGTATTAGTTAATCCGGTATTCGGATGGTCTTTTACCATGCTTTTGGATAATTTGGGGCTCGTTGGGTGTAAAGATAGAGCTGGAGAGCTCGGCAAAGCAGGGCGTTGGCTAATTCCAGGAATTACGTTTTTGGTGCTATGTACCGTTATGGCACTAATTGGTATGTTCCCGGGTGTGCCCGCGATTATGGAAACCTTCAGAATGTGATGAGGGCTTAAGGGTAAGGTTACTCTTTTAAAGTTTAAGTTACTGAAACCAAATATGCTATTACGCGAACGGCGTCGGAGGTGTTTCTCCACGCCGTTTTTATTTAATTTATTAAGCTGATATCCCTCATCCACTCAAGTTATGTTTCTACTATATAAATTAAGCGTTACGCGTACCGCAATTTACTTGTCCCAGTAGGGCGTACTTTCAAAATAGCTTGATAAAAAGTCAATGAAAACCCTTAGCTTATTAGAAATGAGCTTACGATGAGGATAGACCGCATACAAAGAGATAGCTTGCGGTACGAAATCGTCCAGTATGGACACGAGTTCCCCGTTTTTGAGCGCTTCACCGGCAATAAAGGTAGGTTGAAGTACATAACCTTCACCCTGCTTTGCTACATTGGTTAGGACTTCTCCATTATTGGCGGTTAGCTTGGGCGTCACAGTCTGGGCATTTGCTTTAAGCGCCGCAATAAGCACTGATTTATCGTTATCATAGTTGACGTAGGAGTACTCAAGATAGTGTTCTGGTTTTAATTCGGCTGGATGTTGCGGTGTGCCATATTTTTCCAGGTAGGCTGGTGAAGCGCACAGGGCCAGCTTTATCGTTGTGATTTTCTTGGCCACCAGCGACGAGTTAGCTAGGTGACCTGCACGTATTGCTACATCAAACCCTTCGTCTATCACATCAATCTTTCTATCGTTTAGCTGCAAGTTTATCGATACGTGAGGGTGTGCTTGTTGAAACGCACTGAGTGCACTCGCTAAATGTAATGTTGAGAAAGAGACAGGGGCACTTACATGCAGAACTCCCTTTACTTCCGTATTGAGCAACCCAAGCTGACTTTCCATATCGGTTACGCTTTCTAGAATATGATTTGCATGTTGCAAACACTGCTGACCAGCCTCGGTTAGGTGAATTTTTCTTGTAGTGCGATTGAATAAACGCGTATCAAGTTGCTTCTCTAATTCGGCAACATACTTGCTTACGAGTTGATTTGACGTGTCTAGCTTTTCTGCAGCTTTTGTAAAACTGCCTTCATTCGCAACAACGCAGAAGGTTTTCAGTAGCGATAATTTATCCATCGTTTAGCCATACGTCTCTATAAACAACAAATTGTTGGTAATCATTCAATATTTAACCGCTTTATTCAATAGGTGTTGGTAACTACTCTATATGCATCAGGTTAGCGCTGTGCCAACTCAATGAAGTCAGGCGGAGCGTTCATCACTTTTTAGATATGACACTTTCAATTACGAGAGACTTTGAGGATTCAACAATGAACAAGCAATTTCTGAAAAACATTTTTACTTCTAACAGCAGTATTTCTAGTTTGGTTTTACGTGTGCCTGTGGGCATTATTCTTACTGCACACGGCGCACAAAAGCTTTTTGCGTGGTTTGGTGGTTATGGACTAGAAGGCACAGGTCAGTGGATGGAAAGCATTGGTTTAGCGCCAGGCTTTTTAATGGCATTGCTGGCCGGCAGCGCTGAGTTTTTTGGCGGGCTAGCACTTATTATAGGTTTTCTAACACGCCCAGCCGCTTTAGTGAGTGCATTCACAATGGTGATTGCGATTTTTAGTGTACATGCAGCAAACGGTTTATTTATGACTAACAACGGTTACGAGTTTGCACTAACGCTACTTGCTGCAACAGGTGCGCTAGCTATTCAAGGTGGCGGTAAATTTTCAATCGACTCTCTTATTAGTCACAAGCTTGATAAATAGCGGTTGTGATATTTCGACGACTAACGAAACCGGCCAAAATGCGCCGGTTTCAATGGCTATGGAGCCCTTATATCAATCCGCGTAGATAATTGCCCACTCAGAAGACGCTGGTAAGTTTCCTAGCGACGCGTGGGAACGCAGGAATGGTATTCTCTACATCTAACAAGGTATGGTTTTTATGCAACAGCGAACGCAAACGCACCCGTCAGTGCGAATTAACACCGCTTATATTTCTCATGGTGGAGGGCCGCTTCCACTTCTTGAAATGCAGTCAGTAGGAGAGGCGAGAACGCCTGCCTATCACATTGAAATGATTGAAGCGCTCAAAGCATTATCAACAGATTTACCCAAACCTGATGCAGTCATAGTGATTAGTGCCCATTGGGAAGATACTGAAGTCTGTGTAACTACTCACCCAGAACCTTCCTTGATTTATGACTATTATGGCTTCCCTAAAGAGGCGTATTCCCTTGAATATCCGGCCAAAGGAGAAGTAGCGCTCGCAACTTTATTACTAAAGCGCTTAGCAGAACAAGGCATTGCTGCACGGGAGGATAGGGCACGCGGTTTCGATCATGGAATGTTCATTCCCCTAAGTATTATGTACCCCAGTGCCGATGTGCCTTGTATTCAACTATCCATCACGTCTGATTTGAATTCGGAAAAGCATGTGTTATTGGGGGAGGCAATTAGGAAAGCTATTGAACTCGGGATAGAGCCTGTAAATAGTGATGGAAAGGACGAAGTGAATATTTTAGTATTGGGCTCGGGGTCTTCTTTTCATAATATGCAGGGTTTTTTTGATAGCTCCGATGATGCAATGCGAAAAGCAACGCGCTTTAATAACTGGCTTCAGACAACTATGCAGACCAGTGCCTACAGCGAGAATGAACGAAAAGCTCGTCTTGTTGAATGGTACAGCGCGCCGGATGCGCGATACGCCCATCCTAGAGAAGAGCACCTTCTCCCTCTCCATGTTTGTTATGGTGTTAATAATAGAGCAGCTGATAAAGCCCTGTCTTTAACGCTTCTAACCAAACCTGCAAGCATGTTTATATGGTGTGATTGACCAGCGCTTCACATTGCCGCGTCAGTGCCACCTGATTGGATACCGGCTGCGTTAAACGAGAGCAATTAAATTTTGAACACTTTGATTATCAATTGGTCGTTTGAGTAAAAATGTTAAAATTAGTGCTTTACAGTCCCACATAAATCATTAAGATACGCAGCACTTCAGGAGAGTTGGCAGAGCCCGGTTTAA
>NZ_CACSIH010000101.1:0-623 GCF_902705805.1 Alteromonas alvinellae
AGCTTAAGTTACTGAATAGTATAAATAAAAATAGCCTTTTCGTGGTATAATGTTAGTTGTCTAGACATAACAAATACAACTCAAAGGCTACACATGAATTCTGACACAAGCTCTTCTGTTTTGCCATCACTCACCGCTGAGTATTTAAGCCGCCACGATGTTCAAGTGGATAATCTGTTTAGCAAAGCATGGCAGCGCATCGGTTTTAATCGACTGCTGAAACAAGCGCGGTTTTCAAAGCGTTCAGGATCACCCGTCAGTGATGTAGTGTACCTTTTACTGCTTTGGGTCTGGCTCAAAGCAGACTCAATTGCGATGTTTTCAAGGGAGTCGTTACAAAGCTTCTCGATCACTAAGAGGGATGCCCTTTATGATCTTCTTAATCGGGAAGATCTGGATTGGCGCAAGTTGCACCTTCAAACAGCGAAGACCGTCATCAGTATGACTGACCACAGCACCATACGCGCCTATGTTGTTGATGATTCAGTTAAAACACGGCGCGGTAAAACCATGCCAGGCATCTCCAGCCACTTTGATCACCTCAACGGTCGTTGTGTGATGGGGCAGCAAATCCTGACCCTAGGACTGGCGACTGAAAAGCAATTTATCCCTTTAGATAGCGA
>NZ_CACSIH010000102.1:0-559 GCF_902705805.1 Alteromonas alvinellae
GATAGAACAACAAGCCATTTTGGATATCTGTAATGAAGAACGGTTTGCCAGTCTCCCGCCTAGCCAGATTGTTCCCATATTAGCTGATGAAGGAATTTATCTGGGTTCGGAATCCAGCTTTTACCGTATATTAAAAGCCAATAATCAGCTTACCCACAGAGGCAAAGCAAAACCCAAAGGGACACTGGCGAAACCTGATGGGTTTACCGCTACGGGCCCCTGTGAAGTGTGGACCTGGGATATATCGTACTGCCCCTCTACGGTCATTGGCCGGTTCTTTTATCTGTACATGATAATGGATATTTTTAGCCGTAAAGTCGTGGGATGGGAAGTGTACGATTGCGAGTCTGGTGAGCATGCCGCTAGCCTATTAGAGCGCACGCTATGGTCTGAGAAATGCGTGAATGAAGAAATAATCTTGCATTCTGATAATGGCAGTCCGATGAAGAGCCTGACCATGCAAGCAAAGATGATTGAAATGGGCGTTATCGGCTCTCGCAGCCGCCCCGGTGTCAGTAATGACAATCCCTACTCAGAATCTCTGTTCCGCACAGTCAAA
>NZ_CACSIH010000103.1:0-17957 GCF_902705805.1 Alteromonas alvinellae
TTTGAGGGGGGAGACCATTCCATCGTTGATGTTTGTTATGCGAATGTAATTTGCAGCAAGAGCCAACAGGCTTTTAAGGCATTACCCTAGAACTTTTTGAAGCCACGCACTAATGTCGTTAAGCTCTTGTATACAAACATTGTGCTGCATGGTGTAAGTCTGCCACGTGGCATTAAAGCCACTTTCGCTCAGCGTTTTAAAAGCAGCATTGCCCATAAATACCGGCACCACTTCGTCTTGCTCACCATGTGCCATCATAATTGGCGTTTCGCGGTTTGTGTCTTTTGCTTCGCTTCCAAGAAGCGATGGCTCGCACATATAAGTTGATAGCGCGATAACGCCAGCAAGCTTGCGGGCATATCTGGGGGCTAGATGAAGGGCAATAACACCGCCTTGAGAGAACCCAGCAAGTACTATACGTTCACTAGGAATACCACTTTCAATTTGGGCCTCAATAAGCGCTTCTACCTGAGCAGCCGACTCTTTTACACCTTCTAAGTCCGCACGGCTTTCAAAATCTAACGATTTGATATCGTACCAAGCGCGCATTCTCATGCCGCCATTGATAGTCACAGGGCGTTCTGGAGCGTGAGGAAAGAGAAATTTAACCGCCATTGATTCGGGTAATTTTAGCTCGGGCACAATAGGCGCAAAACCATGGCCTGAATCGCCAAGACCGTGAAGCCAGATAACGCAGGCATCAGGCGTAGTGGATGGGTTTATCTCTACGCACGGCAGAAGTTGCTGAGTCATTCTTTATTTCCTAGTTTTGTTGTTGCTTTATCACCAATGGTTATCCTTTCTCACAGGTAATCTCTGTCTTTCCCAAGAATGGTGGGGTCAGAGTCATGACTCTGACCCCACCATTCTTGGAAACTTATTATTGTTGTTCGGTTTGTTCGCGCCGGCTACTATTTAAATGGTTAAACCATCAATGGATAAACCAAATAATCGCAGTTACAGCGTTATGGCTTCATATGCTATCATTGCCACTTGAAATCACCACATTTTGATAGAATTTTAATACCCTATGGCTTCATTACTCGGCAATTTATTTATTCTTGCTGCTCCTTCAGGGGCAGGAAAATCTAGCCTAATCAAGGCGCTAATGGAAAAGTATGAAGGAAACACGGCTACACCTATGCAGGTGTCTGTGTCTCATACCACACGTCAACCGCGTCCGGGTGAAGTCGACGGTGTGCACTACCATTTTGTGAGCCGAGAACAGTTTGAAGCACTTATCGAACAGGGTGTATTTTTTGAGTATGCAGAAGTGTTCGGTAATTATTACGGCACATCCCGTGTGACTATCGAGCAAACATTACATCGCGGTATTGATGTATTTTTAGATATTGACTGGCAGGGCGCGCGTCAAGTCAAAAAGCTGATGCCAGACACATGTGGTATTTTCATTCTTCCACCGTCGCTAGATGTACTAGAGCAGCGCCTAAATAACCGTGGTCAAGACAGTGAAGAAGTGATTGCTGGGCGCATGGCACAAGCTGTGGCGGAAATGTCTCATTTCAATGAGTTCGATAGCGTGATCGTTAACGATGACTTTGCAACAGCGTTAAACGACTTAGAAGCCATTGTAACAGCGCAGCGCCTTCGCACGGTAAAACAGCAAATGCGTCATCAAGTGTTAATGGACGAATTGCTCGGTAGCGCGTAAGCTTAACGACATTATGGGTGTTTTGTTTTAACATCAGGCGATCGCTGGCCAATCTGCACGATCTTACTGCTTCAATTTCAAACAAAATACTAGGATCGCGCCACGTATCTGTGTATACTACGCGGCCGTTTTTTGAATAACTTGCTCAACCTAATTTTCGGAGAAATACATGGCTCGCGTAACTGTAGAAGATGCCGTAGATAAAATTGGTAACCGCTTTGACCTAGTGCTTGTTGCTGCACGCCGTGCACGTCAAATTGCCACTGAAGGCAAAGATCCTATGGTTGACGTTCAAAACGACAAGCCAACGGTTACAGCACTTCGTGAAATTGAAGAAGGTTTTGTAACTGCTGCAACGCTTGAACAAGCAGAACTTCAAGCTCAAGAACAGCAAGAACACGCTGAATTTGCATCAGTGGCAAATATCCTATCTGACCAATAAGACCTATTTTTAACGGTTTGATCTGTATTTTAGCGCCAGTGCTTTGAAAAAAGCACTGGCGCTTTTCTTTTGGTGTATTGGCTTATTGCGCATTTAAACGTATTCTTAGGGTTGTAACGTTAGATAAGGGTCACGCTTCACTGTGTATTTGTTTGAAGGTTTAAAGCAGAAAGTTTTAGAGTATTTGCCAGCTGAACGCGTACAGCAGGTTCAGGAATCTTTTGTGCTAGCCCAAGAAGCGCACGATGGACAAATGCGCTCAAGTGGCGACCCGTACATTACTCACCCTGTAGCTGTTGCCGGTATACTGGCCGATATGCACCTTGATCACGAAACGATCATGGCGGCACTTCTTCACGACGTTATTGAAGATACCCATTACAGCAAAGAAGATTTAGCTGAAGCGTTTGGTGATACCGTTGCCGAACTGGTTGAAGGTGTGAGTAAGCTAGATAAACTTGCTTTTAGTACCAAGCAAGAAGCGCAGGCGGAAAACTTCCGCAAAATGATGATGGCCATGGTGCAAGACATCAGGGTTATTCTTATCAAGCTTGCCGACCGCACTCACAATATGCGCACGCTAGGCTCTTTACGTCCAGATAAGCGCCGTCGGATAGCTTTAGAAACACTCGAAATCTATGCGCCAATTGCCCACCGTTTGGGTATTCACGATATTAAAAATGAGCTTGAAGATTTAGGCTTTCAGGCCATGTATCCGATGCGCCATCGCGCATTGAAATCTGCTGTGCGTCAGGCCCGAGGCAACCGTAAAGAAATCATTGAAAACATTCGTGAAGAGCTCAATACGCGTCTTGATGCCTACGAGATTGAATCTGATGTGTTAGGCCGCGAGAAGCACCTGTATTCCATTTACCGTAAAATGAAAAATAAAGAACTGATGTTCAACGAGGTAATGGATATTTATGCGTTTCGTATAGTGGTTAAATCAGTAGATAACTGCTATCGCGCACTCGGTGCAATGCACGGCTTGTACAAGCCAATTGAAAACCGTTTTAAAGACTATATCGCTATTCCGCGCACCAACGGCTATCAGTCGTTGCACACGTCATTAATTGGCCCGCACGGCATTCCCGTGGAAATTCAAATTCGTACCCAGGAAATGGATCAAATGGCAGACAAAGGAGTGGCGGCCCACTGGCTTTACAAAGAGCCAGGCGATAATGGCACCACCGCTCAGCTTCGCGCACGCAAGTGGATGCAAAGCTTACTTGAACTTCAGCAGTCAGCCAGTTCATCGTTTGAATTCATCGAATCGGTTAAGACGGACCTGTTCCCTGATGAAATTTACGTGTTTACACCAGACGGGCGAATTATCGAGCTGCCAATGGGCGCTACCGCTGTTGACTTTGCGTATGCAGTGCACTCTGATGTGGGCAATACCTGCGTGGGCGTGCGCGTAGAGCGCAGAAACTTCAGCTTAAGTAAGCCCCTTGAAAACGGCCAAACCGTAGAAATTATTACCTCGCCAAAAGCAAAGCCTAATGCGAATTGGCTAAACTTTGTGGTGAGTGCCCGTGCGCGCACCCGTATTCGTCAATACCTTCGAAAACAGCATTCTCAAGAAGCGGTGAACATGGGGAACCGTCTACTTCGTCATGCGTTAGGCAGCGTTAAACTAGACGATATTCCAAACGAAGATATTGAACGTGTGGTAGCCGAAACCAAGCATGCTAATTTTGACGACCTATTGGTAGATATCGGCCTAGGTAACGAACTAAGTGCTATCGTGGCTCGCCGTTTATTAGGCGAGAGCACAACGGATCTGTCTGACAAAAAAGGCAATGTGGCCATTCGTGGTACGGAAGGCCTGCTTGTTCACTATTCTCGATGCTGCCACCCTATACCTGACGATGAGATTGTTGCGGTGTTAAGCCCAGGTCGCGGTATGACCATTCACCAAACTGGCTGTAACAATATTCGCAAGCTTACCCGTGAAGAGCCACAGCGCGTGCTGCCTATGCAATGGGACGACAATCCGCAGGGTGAATTCAAAGCGTCTCTGCGTATAGAACTGTTCAACCATCAGGGCACACTGGCAACTTTAACGAACACTATTTCAGGGTGCGATTCCAATATCATTGGCCTGCAAACTGAAGAAAAAGAGATTAATATCTACTTTATCGACCTAGAACTTACTACGCACAACCGTGTGCACTTGGCTCGCGTGATGAAGAAAATACGCACCATGCCAGAAGTTCAGAAAGTGTCTCGTCATAGTCAATCACGACACTAATTACTACACTATTTAGGAACTACTATGTCTAAGTCTATTATTCAGACCGATAAGGCACCTGCTGCTATTGGTACTTACAGCCAAGCGGTTAAAGCAGGTACTACCGTTTATCTTTCAGGTCAAATTCCTCTAGTTGCTGAAACCATGGAAATGGTGTCGGACGACTTTGAAGCGCAAGCCGTACAGGTATTTGAGAACATTAAAGCGGTGTGTGACGCTGCTGGCGGCACCACGAACGACTTGGTGAAGGTGAACATCTTCCTTATCGACTTAGGTCACTTTGCAACGGTTAATGAAATTATGAGCCGTTATTTCACTAAGCCTTATCCTGCACGTGCTGCCGTTCAGGTGTCTGCATTGCCTAAAGGTGCACAAATTGAAATTGATGGTGTAATGGAACTGCCGGAGTAAGCCATGTCACCTGAGCGTTATCAGCGCATAAGACAAGTGCTGGAAAGGAGGCAAACCGACCTTACGGTTTGCCTTGAAAATGTACATAAGCCGCATAACGTATCTGCAGTAGTGAGAACCTGTGATGCCGTTGGCATTCATCGCGTTCACACCGTATGGGAAAAGAAATACCAGTTTCGTCGTGGTACGGCAATGGGCAGCCAGCAGTGGGTGCGCCAAACCAACCACGATAATATCAACGACGCGATGGCTGAACTAAAAGGTCAAGGCATGCAGGTGCTGGTAACCCACTTATCCGATACCGCTGTCGATTTTCGTGATATTGATTACACCAAGCCAACGGCTATTTTGTTTGGACAAGAGAAGTACGGGGCAACCGACGAAGCCAAAGCAATGGCCGATCACGACATCGTTATTCCGATGATGGGTATGGTGCAGTCGCTCAATGTATCAGTAGCTGCAGCGTTAGTTTTATACGAAGCTCAGCGCCAGCGTACAATTGCCGGTATGTATAACACTCAGCAACTACCAGAAGAAGAGTGCCAGGCACTGGCCTTTCAAAATGGGTACCCTCGTCTGTATAAGCTTTGCCAGCGCAAAGGTTTGCCATTGCCGGCTATTAATACATTAGGCGAAGTAGATGCCGACGATAGCTGGTGGAAAGAAATGCAAATCACTAAAGCGGAAGCAAACGCGCTAGAGGCCGACTAGGGCCTAACCTATTTGTTGCACTTTTAGTTTTGCTCTTACGTGTATAGGGGCCAGCGTAAAAAACTGGCCTAAAGCGTACTCGCCAACCCCTCAACAATCCTTTACACTTCTTTTCCTATAACACGTTGAATAACACCAGCTTGTGCCAATTCAAAGGTTAAATAGTTAATGTTTCAAAAGAAGGATGTCGCTTGATGCAAGCACTGGCCACTACACCCATTACTGCGCTTAAAGGCGTAGGCGCAAAGGTGGCAGAAAAGCTCAATAAAATAGGCTTATTTACCCTTCAAGATATTCTATTTCATCTCCCTCATCGCTACGAAGACAGAACCCGGATTTACAGCGTGGCAGAGTGCCGCCCATTTACCCATGTAAGTGTGCAGGGCGAGGTAATGAGCGCCGACATTCAATATGGCAAGAAGCGCATGCTGGTGGTCAAGCTTAGCGACGGTACGGGTACCATAACCTTACGCTTTTTCCACTTTGGTGCGGTGCAGCGTTCAATCATGACACCAGGCAACACGGTGCGCTGTTTTGGAGAAGTGCGTACTGGCAAGTGGGGCATTGAGATGATGCACCCAGAGTTTAAGCTTGTGGATGAAGACGCGCCGCCCACTGAAGAATCACTTACGCCGGTTTATCCCACTACCGATGGTGTAAAACAGCTAACTCTTCGCAATTTGACTGACCAAGCTTTAAAGCTTTTGGATAAAGGGGCGCTGGCCGATTTGCTGCCCGACGGTATTTACGATGACCAAATTAGCCTTAACGAGGCCCTTCATTTGGTGCACCGCCCGCCACCCGATGTAGACGTACACGAAATGGAAGAAGGGCTGCACCCTGCTCAGTATCGGTTAATATTGGAAGAGCTACTGTCTCACCATCTAAGTGTGCTTAAAGTGCGCAAGCTATCTGACGCGCAGCCAGGTATTCCTATTGAGGTGAATCAGCCGCTTATCGATAAAATGCTCGCTCAGTTGCCGTTCTCACCAACGGGTGCGCAGGCTAGAGTGGTACAAGATATTCAAAAAGATATGCAGCACCCACGGCCCATGATGCGCCTTGTACAAGGGGACGTAGGGTCGGGCAAAACCTTAGTTGCGGCACTGGCCGCGCTTTCTGCCATTGGTGCAGGGCATCAGGTAGCGTTAATGGCACCTACTGAGCTGTTGGCTGAACAACATGCCAATAACTTTCGTGGCTGGCTAGAACCTTTAGGTATTGAAGTAGGTTGGCTTGCTGGAAAGCTGAAAGGTAAAGCCCGCAATGAAGTATTAGCGCGCTTAGAAGCAGGTGACATTCAAATGTTAGTGGGTACTCACGCCATCTTTCAGGAAAGCGTAAACTACCAGCAGCTAGCGCTGGTTATTGTGGATGAACAACACCGCTTTGGTGTACATCAGCGTTTGGCCCTGCGCGATAAAGGCGAACAGCAAGGTCGCTACCCTCATCAGCTAATTATGACGGCAACGCCTATTCCAAGAACGTTGGCAATGACAGCCTATGCCGATTTAGACACCTCAATAATTGATGAACTACCCCCTGGCAGAACGCCGGTACAAACCGTTGTGCTTCCTGATACACGCCGCGCGGACGTGATAGAGCGTGTGCGTCAGGCTTGTAAAGAAAACGGTCGGCAAGCTTACTGGGTGTGTACGCTTATTGACGAGTCGGAAGTGCTGGAATGTCAGGCAGCAGAAGATGCTGCGGTTACCCTTAGTACTGCGCTGCCAGACTTACACGTTGGCTTGGTACACGGGCGTTTAAAACCTGCTGAAAAAGCGCAGGTTATGGCTGACTTTAAAGACGGAAAATTAGATCTATTAGTAGCCACTACCGTTATTGAGGTAGGCGTCGATGTGCCAAACGCCAGTATCATGATCATTGAAAACCCTGAACGACTGGGTTTAGCACAGCTTCATCAGCTTAGAGGCCGAGTAGGGCGTGGTGCGGTAGAAAGTCAGTGTGTACTTATGTACCAGAGCCCACTATCGAAAACCGCTACTCAGCGCCTTGGCGTATTGCGTGAGTCCAACGACGGCTTTTATATTGCACAGCGGGATTTGGAAATTCGCGGGCCGGGTGAATTTATGGGTACTAAGCAAACGGGAATGGCCGAGCTTAAAATAGCAGACCTAGTACGCGACGCCGCTCTTATTCCAAAGGTTCAGGAAATTGCCTATACCCTTTGGGACAAATATCCCTCTCACGCTCAAGCCATCATTAATAGGTGGATAGGTCATAAGGAGCAGTACGGCCATGCTTAATCGTGTGCCCTTATTTATTTGTGATGACGCCAATAGCGATGACGATGCATTAATTAGTGCAATCAGCGAAAAGTGGGGTTTTCCTGTTGTTAGCAGTAGTGAAAAGCCTAGCGAAGGCTTGTATTTGCAGGTACAAAACGGCGTGCTTGGACTTGCTGACGCAGGCGAGAAAAAAGTGAACCCGGTAGAGGTTGATTTTGCATCGCCGGCAAGTTTGTATCGCAAGCAACATGGCGGTGGGCGCAAAGAGCCCATTGTTAAGGCCATTGGTCTTAAAGGCAATGAAGCATGGCACGTAGTGGATGCAACGCCTGGGCTAGGTCGTGATGCTTTTGTGTTGGTAAGCGTTGGCTGCAAGGTCACTATGATAGAGCGCTCGCCCGTGGTTGCGGCCTTACTTGAAGATGGAATTCGCAGATTAGCGCTTAGTTTTCCGGAACTTGCAGCTAAAATGTCGCTTCAACATGGAAATAGTGCTGAGGTAATGCAATACTTCTCTGGTGAGAATGTGAACGCTATTTACTTAGACCCCATGTTCCCACACAAAAAGAAGTCAGCCTTGGTGAAAAAGGAAATGCGGCTGTTTCAGCAACTGCTTGGTCATGACCCAGACGCAGATGCGCTGTTACCGCCAGCACTAAAGCTAGCCACGCACCGGGTAGTGGTTAAACGCCCAAACAGTGCAGACGTGCTGGCAGGAGAGAAACCCTCCATGGCAATAGAAAGTAAAAAACATAGATTTGATGTGTATTTGTGTCAAAAACCCTAGGAGAACAACATGATACAAGTTGGTAGCACCTTGCCCGAGGTGGATTTCGGTCTTTTAGTCAATGGAGAAGTGACAAACCCAGGCACTAATGAACTTTTCTCGGACAAGCGCGTTGTGTTGTTTGCAGTACCAGGGGCGTTTACGCCAACCTGTTCACAAGCTCATTTGCCGGGCTATGTGGCGCTTGCAGACAAAATTAAAGCCAAAGGGATAGATAGCATCATTTGCCTGTCTGTTAACGATGCGTTCGTTATGGATGCGTGGGGCAAAGCGAATAACGCTGAAGAAATTATTATGCTTGCTGATGGCAATGGTCATTTCACAAAGCAAATTGGCTTAGATATGAATACTAGCAACTTCGGTGGCTTGCGCTCACTGCGCTACTCTATGCTTGTAGAAGATGGTGAAGTGAAAAAGCTTAACGTTGAAGATCCAGGTCGTTTCGATGTAAGCGATGCCCAAACCATGTTAGATAGCCTTTAATTTCACGAAAGGCGTTGTAAATACTGAAAGCCCGCAACAGAGGTTGCGGGCTTTTTTCGTTTAGTTTTTTGTGAGTATTCATTAATACCGGTTCGCATAGATAGTTATCCGCTCAGCGAAAGTTAAAATGTTGGTAATCGCAGATTGGTATACTTTACATATGCGTATACTTGGTCGTTAATTTCATTAAAATGTAACCAAGCTATGATCTTGCAAATAGCTATTTGCGTTGAATATCAAAGTGTTCAGCAAGGGTTAATGAACTATAACGCATTCTTTTGTGTCAGAAGGCATAAGAAATTAAAGGCTAAGACACTGCGTTACGTAGCATGTAGCATCGTTTAGTTACCTTTACTTGCTTAATGATAATAAGTATCATTTGCGCGAAAAGACAAATGTTTTAGGAATAATTATGACAACAACACTGAAAAAAATGAGTGCTTTGGTACTGGCTTCTGCGGTCACTTTCTCGATGCTATCTTCTCAGGCGCTTGCTAACGGTGCCATTGGCGATCACGTGAACAATCTTCACGCGCACATCGGTGAATACACAGAAGAGGTACATTGGTTAGAAAGCAAATTTGGCAGTGTTGTTGACGCGTATGAAGCAAAAGATAAGTCGCTGAAAACCGATGCGCTTATTGAATATTGGGAAGAAGTCGATTTTCACTCGGCCATTGAAACCCAATACGTGCCTATTTACGCCTCTATCTGGCAGGGCATTTACGGTGTGAAAGTCGCTATCGACGAAGGTAAGCCGGTTGCTGAAGTGCGAGTAGAGCAAGAGAAGCTAAATCATGCCTTGTGGCAGGCGTTAGGCGCAGTTAAACTTGCGTCCCAGTATCAAAAGAAAGGTTTAGTGAACAAGGTTCAAACCACCGAAAAAGAACCTACCACAGGCCCTGAAGTTATCGACGATATTAAAACACGTCTTGATCGTGTTGTTGCTAAGTACGCGGAACAGCTTCACGAAGTAGCAACTACACTCGTTCACGATACTTACCTTCAACGATTTGAAGGTGTGGAAGGTGACTTGATTGCGAAAAACGCAGCTTTGGTTGAAGACTTGGAGAAAGACTTTAACGTAACGCTTCCACAAGCTATCTCAAAAGACACTGGCGTTGATTCAGTTCGTAAGGTCGTAGAGTCTATGCAGGCCAAACTTGACCGCGCTCGCGCACTTTTGGTTGAAGTAGAACAAAGTCGTAAAGACGTATTTTAAGGAAGGTGTATGCAACGTAGAACATTCTTACAAGGCTTAGCAGCAGCCGGTGCATTATCTGGCTTGCCGCTTAGTTTTGTTCACGCTATGACCCAAACTGGCAGTGTGTCAGTTGAATCACTGCCAAAATTAGAAGGTGATCTCACCCTATATTTGGGGCGTGGCGAAGGCGGTTTGTACGAGAATGTTCTAAAGGCCATCGAAAAGCGCAATCCAAAGCTAAATCTTAAAATTAGACGCGGCGGGTCCGCAGCATTGGCAAACACCATCGTTGCCGAAACCAAGGCGGGCGTGAAGCGCGCTGACCTATTCTGGGCAGTAGATACAGGCTCAATTGGCGTTGTCACTGATGCAGGCGCAGCAAAGCCGTTACCCGACGATTTGCGCGCGCAGCTTCGAGAAGATTTCCAATACCCTAGCTGGTCACCGGTTACAGGCCGCGTGCGAACGCTGCCTTATAACACTGAGCGCGTTAAACCCGAACAAATCCCTGAAAGCGTGATGGCATTAGCCGATAGCGATTTGAAAATTGGCTGGGCGCCGGCTTATTCGTCGTTCCAGTCTTTTGTTACCGCTATGCGCATTTTAGAGGGCGATAAAGCGACCAAAACGTGGCTTAAAGGCATTAATAAGCACGCAAAAAAGTACGCTGGTGAACTTGGTGTAGTGATGGGCGTTGAACGTGGCGAAGTAGATATTGGCTTTGCGAATCACTATTACACGCTTCGCCTTAAATCAGGTAAGCCGAATGCAAACGTAGCGCTTGCGTACAGTAAAAGCGACGCAGGTTGCCTAGTAAATGCGTCTGGTATTGTTGCATTAAGCGACGGTGACTTACCGGTTAACTTTATTCGATATCTGCTTTCGCACGAAGTTCAGTCTTATCTTGCTCGCGAAGCCTACGAAATACCTCTGGTTCAAGGGGTTGAACAGCCGCAAGGCTTAGCTGACCTAAGCACGCTGTCACCGCCTGAAATGGACCTTCGTAAACTGGCTGACTTACGCCCTACACTTAATCTTATGAGGGAAGTTGGCGTACTGTGACAAATTGGCCAAAGTCGTATCCACTGGCACTTCTTATCGCGCTGATGGCTTTATTGCCCGTCGGCGTTTTGTTTTCTCTAGCTCAAGATAGTGCGCAACTTTTTGATACTCATAACTTAAGGGTACTAGCGAACACGGTGTCATTGGTGGTGCTTACCATTATTGGCTCTGTACTTATCGGCGTACCGCTTGCCTTTTTAACCGCTTATGTACAGTTGCCATTTAAGCGGTTTTGGCTCATTTTACTTGCCGCGCCATTAGCACTACCAAGCTACATTGGCGCATTTGCGATGTACTTTTCATTTGGCACAGGTGGCGAAATTGAAAACGTACTGGGAATTAGCACGCCACCTATCAGCGGCCTTTGGGGCTCTGCGCTGGTCATGAGCCTTTATACTTATCCATTCGTCATGATGACAACCCGTTCAAGCTTACTGAGTTTAGATGCAAGCTTGGTTAACGCGGCGCGCACGCTAGGGTTAACCTTGGGCGCAAGCTTATGGCGAGTGGTTTTACCGCGTGTTGTGAATAGCGTTGCCGCAGGGGCACTCCTTGCTGCACTTTATGCGTTATCCGATTTTGGTACGCCTGCAATAATGGGCTTTGACACTTTTACCCGTGTTATCTTTGTTGAGTATAACGCCTTCGGTCTTAGTCAAGCCGCCATGCTGAGCCTTCAGCTAATGGTTATTGTTGGGCTTATTCTATTTATAGAAAGTCGTATTAGTGGCGCTCAAGAGCGCCCAGGTAAGCATTTATCGTTGTTTCCTGCTCGCTGGCAGCGAAACCTAATGTTGCTGGCTACTATGCCGGTGGTATTTATGGCTATTGTACTTCCCCTTGCTATCTTCACGCTGTGGTTAGTACGTGAAGGAACTGGTGGCTTTGAATTAAGCTATGCGTGGAATTCAGCTCATGCGTCATTTATTGCAGCGATTGTTGCTGTATTACTCGCCATTCCGGTGGCTCACGCCGCTATTGCCGGAAAAGCTGGACGCTTTATGGAGCGCATTACTTATTTTGGCTTTGGGGTTCCGGGTATCGTAATGGGGACAGCCCTTGTTTATGTTGGCCTGCAGTTGCCCGCGCTCTATCAAACGTTAAGTCTGCTTGTGATGGCTTATGTACTGCGCTTTATCCCACTTGCTGTGGGAAGTGTAAGAAGTACGGCTGAGAATATTGATTCAGGTCTGGTAAAAGCTGCTCGCGTGCTGGGCGCTAGCCCGCGTGAGGCATTTATGCGAATTACGCTGCCGTTAACCCTTCGTGGTATGATTGCGGGTGCAGCGCTTGTGTTCTTAGAGGCCATGCGCGAACTACCTGCAACGCTTATGTTAGGACCTACAGGATTTGAAACCTTAGCTACCTATATGTGGCGTGTTTACGAAGCGGGTTACTTTGGCCGCGCAGCCGTGCCAGGGCTTTTACTTGTTTTATTATCAGGTGTGGGGTTAATTCTCATGCTGTCGGGCGAAAGAAAAGCCCAGTTTACCGTTACCGAGGATGATCGTTCGTAATGCTTAGTGTAAATAATTTGTCTGTGAATTATGGGTCTACCCGCGTTGTCGACAAGTTAAATCTTGAGCTTGGACAAGACGAAATCCTGATGCTGGTGGGGCCAACCGGCTGTGGTAAAACCACTATTTTGCAAGCGTTGGCTGGGCTTATTCCTATTTCAGAAGGGGCTATGAGCCTAGGTGAATGGGAAAGTACAGCAAACAAACACGTGCCGCCTGAAAAGCGTAATGTGGGCATGGTGTTTCAAGATTTTGCGTTATTTCCACACCTTACCGTCCAGCAAAATGTATGCTTTCGATTAAAAGACACTAAGCTTGCTGATCATTGGCTGAAACTGTTGGGTTTAGATAACTTCCGTGATGCTAAACCTGCACGTCTTTCTGGCGGTCAGAAGCAGCGCGTTGCGCTAGCGCGAACTCTTGCGCACGAACCTTCTTTCGTACTGCTAGACGAGCCCCTTTCAAACTTAGATGCTGCGTTAAAAGACAGCTTGCGCTGGGAAATTCGCGATGCGCTTAAAAAGGCAGGCGTTCCAGCAATTTGGGTAACTCACGATCAGGAAGAGGCGCTAAGCGTTGGCGATAGAGTGGGTATACTGAATAAAGGTGTGCTTGAGCAATTAGACACCCCTGAAGCCTGTTACTCGTCGCCAGCAAGCCGTTTTGTTGCGCGTTTTATGGGCGAAGCGAGCTTCTTAAGTGCCACATTCGATAGCAGCGCAGTAAATACAGACAAAACAGTGGTTACTGAAATTGGAAACGTGCCAGGCACGCCGCTTCAAGGTGCTAACGGCAATGTAGATTTGTTGGTGCGCCCTGACGACTTAAGTCTAGATGCGACACTTAGCGAAACTAACTGCACAGTGGAGTGGGTGCGTTATGAAGGCGAAAGCCGACTTTATGCAGTTATGCTAGACAGCGGTGATGAGCTAAAAGTACGCGTAAGTCATGAAAACGCCATTAAGCCTGGAGCCCGCGCTTTTGTGCAGTTGATTACTACACACCCATTAGCTGTTTTTCCTAGAGATTAATTGTGATTAAGCGCGATGTTATAGTAATTGGTGCAGGGGCTGCAGGGCTGTTCTGTGCGGCACAAGCAGGCGCGCGCGGGCGCAGCGTAGAAGTGCTCGATCATGCCAAAAAAGTCGGCCGAAAAATCCTTATGTCAGGCGGTGGCCGCTGTAACTTCACCAATATGTATGCAGAACCCGCTAATTTCCTATCGCAAAACCCTCACTTTTGTAAGTCAGCACTAAGTCGCTATACCCAATGGGACTTTATTGGCTTAGTCGCCGAGCATGGTATTGCCTATCACGAAAAAACCTTAGGCCAATTGTTTTGCGATGATAGCGCCAAAGATATCGTCGATTTATTGCTTAACGAATGTAAAAAAGCAGGCGTTACCATTACTACACGCTGTGAAATCACAAGTGTAGAAAAAGTTGAAAGTGGGTACTTGTTAACCACTTCGAATGGCGAATACATCTGTGAGTCTTTAGTTATCGCGACCGGCGGCTTAAGTATGCCAAAACTGGGGGCGACGCCATTCGGTTATAAAATAGCCGAACAATTCGGTCTTAATGTATTACCCACTCGCGCGGCTCTTGTGCCTTTTACCTTGCATGATAAAGACAAAGAAACACTGGCAGAGCTTAGCGGTATCGCAGTTGATGTATATGCCAGCTGTAACGACACCACGTTTAAAGAGGCGATGCTTTTTACCCACCGAGGGTTAAGCGGCCCTGCCATGCTGCAAATTTCAAGTTATTGGGAGGCGGGTGACAGCTTAAGCATTAATACGCTACCCAATGACGACGCCACGGCGCTTTTGCAAACAGCGCGCACTGAAACCCCCGATGCCTTACTTGCTACGTGTTTAAATAAAGTATTTCCAAAGCGTATGGTACAGAGCCTTATTGAGTATCATAGTTGGCGCAACGTGCCGGTGAAACAGCTTACTCACGGCGAGTGCGATGCCATTGCTGACACCTTAGAGAATTGGCACATAAAGCCCAATGGCACAGAAGGCTATCGCACTGCCGAGGTTACTATAGGCGGTGTAGATACCAATGACCTATCATCAAAAACCATGATGGCAAAAAATGTTGAAGGCCTGTACTTCATTGGCGAAGTGGTTGACGTTACCGGTTGGCTCGGTGGCTTTAACTTCCAGTGGGCGTGGAGTAGCGGCTGGGGAGCTGGGCAAGTGGTTTAAAACGACATGCCAATGGCCAGACCTGCAACCACTGCGCTTTTGTGATTTCGATGGTAATCGTAATGAAGCTGCGGTGATATGGTAAAGCCAGAGGTTTCAAATTCATACAAAAAGCCTAACCGTGCCACTTCCATCTTATGGCTGCCGTGAAACTCAACACCCGGACCTATTTGAGCAATAAAGTTATTAGTAATGTGAAGATCGGCAACAAGCAAGTAGGTGTAGGCATCTAAATCTTCAAACGCGTATTCGGCAACAAACCCCACACCGAGAAAGTCATTAAGTCGATACTCGTAATCGATGCCCAAGGTAAATGCGTTGCCACACTCTTTCGTGTAGGTAGTGCCCACAAGAGCAGACAAGTGGTGGGGAGACGTTTCCCAATGATGAGCACTTCCCTTTGCTGCAACATCAGGCGCAAATGCCAAGGCAGTGACCAAGCCTAAAGCTATTTTTACTCGCATAATGATGCTCGCTTACGTTTATTGGTGACTTCCTAGAGGATTTAACTTCTAGCACAATTAAAAGCGTAGACGGACTATGACTTTCTCACCAATGAACTTTAGTTGTACCTTTTCATTAGTACATGCACTTTAATTCCAAGCGGGCGGCGACTGCGCTACCTAATAAGATCGAAAATCGCTATGGTGTCTGGGGCTTTTAGAAGGAATGCAGGAATGCAAAACAAAAACGAAAAACACATATTTATCGACGCTTGCAAAACGCAGCTTGTAAGCCTTTACAACGCGAGCAAGCAAGGCAAAAAGGTAGAAGCAGAAAAGTATCGAGTGCAAGGCTTTATGCACGCCGGTGAACTAATGGGCTTGATCAGCAAAGAAGAAGGTAAAGCCCTAATAGCCGATTTACATATAGAAGTGTTTGGGGAAACCATTGACGAAAGAGCTCAGAGAAAGCGCAAACTCGATGCACTAAAAGAGTCAGACTTAGATGCCTACTTTGCAATACCTGCTATTGAGCGTCGTTAAATAAACCTTCAGTTGTGAACTTACTTTGTGAAAACGGCGTTTTTACTACTATGATTATCGACAGGGGCTGTCACACAAAGCCTATAAATGGATGTCACTGGAAGTGACAGCACCAGCCTAACTTTTAAAAGGATTAGAGTTTGAAGTAAAAGAGAAGTCATGTGCTAAAACAGTTAGTTTATAGAAGCCATTCTACCGGTCACATAGATGAAGCAGGTTTACAAAAAATCACGTTTGACTCTTCACGTTTTAATGAACGTCATAACATAACGGGGATTCTACTTTTCGACGGAGAGTATTTCTTCCAGGTACTTGAAGGCGAGGGTGAGCCCGTTGATTTTCTCTTTGAACACATAAAAAATGATAGTCGGCACGAGAATGTGGTGAAGGTTACAGAAGTCGTTGTTCATAAGAGAGATTTTGGTGATTGGCACTTGCGAGCCTTAACAGTGGTAGAGGGGAGCAGTTGTTACTGGCTGCCACCAGATATTATTTTAAACCGGGAAAGCCGGATTTTTGCACTTCTTAATAGTTTTGCTTCTGGTAAATGGCGGACGTGTTTAAGTAATGAAGACCGCAAAAATCTTAAGGTCAATGTAAGTACACTAGATAGGGACGTTGCACCTTATCGTGATTCACCTATTCAGTTTGCCTTTCAGCCCATTGTCGACACCAGTAAAGAAAGAATTTCATCAATAGAAGCGCTAATTAGAAGCGAAGATGGTAAGTACCCCGAGGATATTATTGGGTGTCTAGAGGGGGCGGAAAAGTACGAGTTTGACTTGGAAACGAAAGCTATTGCCATCAAGCAGGGAGCTGCACTGATCAATTCTGAACAATCATTGTCGATAAATTTATGCCCCGGTGCTATCACTCATAGAGCAGATGTAGGCGAATATTTGCATAGCTTGGTTATTCAATCAGGACTTCACCCCCAGCAGTTAGTCGTAGAGGTAACTGAGGTTGAGATAATCAAAGAAAGTAGTGTTTTTCATGATGCAATTGAACAAATTCGTTCTTTCGGTATTCGTATAGCCATTGATGATTTTGGCGCAGGCTACGCTGGGCTTTCATTACTCGCAGATTTTTCGCCCGACAAAATAAAACTAGACAGAAAAATCACCACTGGTATTCATGAAAATGGACATAGACAGGCTATTACAGAAGCCGTACTTGAGTTTGCGAATTCAATGGGTATCCCATTAGTGGTCGAGGGAGTAGAAACCTTAGATGAATGGTTGTGGTTACAGCATGCCGGTGTTCAGCGTTTTCAGGGGTACTTATTTGCTAAACCTAAACTTAACGGCGTAAAGGGAATTTCGTTCAACGTCTGACGTACTTTTAACTCACAGTCTCTTATCTCTTAATGTAAGTTTTGAGTGTTCAAAAGCAAATTGTTTAGCGAACTGAAATTTATAAACTAAGATTAACGTGTGTTGGTTCTTATACCTAATTATAACCAATCATACATATCTTAATGTAATAGTCGTACAGGGATATTTTTGCTACACGGATTTGGCTGTAGTTCCAGTGGGAAGCTAGTCTATAACATGGCGTGCGTCGCGTAATTTTATTCACTTATTTATCGGGCTAATTTTATATGCAGCAAGTGCTCAAACATTTGCTTAGTGCTACTTTGAAGGTAGCGTAGATGGGGGTGCTTCAACCATACTTTTACAACCAGGAGATCAGCGCCTCAAGCTGACGTGTAACCTGGATGCGCAACATATTCTTTATTTTCCACGCAACTATATAAATTACAACCAGCTCTACGATAGTGAAATGCGCAAAGTGCAAAGGCTACCTAGCGCGTTTGAAGCATACACTATCGACAGTTCGAACAACCGCCTATACCTTGATATTAATGCACAGGTTCAACGCAGCGTGACGTTTAAGGTAACGCCGCTTGGTGATTTTCAAAAATATGTGTCGGTCCTGAGGGATCCCCACGAATTTAATTCCAT
>NZ_CACSIH010000104.1:0-888 GCF_902705805.1 Alteromonas alvinellae
GCCAAGCCCGAACTTGGTGCTTTTCATGTCTCTAAAGCCTTCTTCAATTTGCATTCGCTGCCTGTAAATGGCTACAACTTGTTTCGATAGGCTTCGGTGAGACGCCAGTGATGTGGCTAATAGCCACGGGTCTTTAGCGCCTCGCGCATGCACCTTTGAGCGCTTTGAGGCTTTGCGTGTACCATCTGGATTTGAAGCATGTCGTCCTTTAGATTTCTGTTTAAACAGAACTAGCGTGCAGGTAAAGGGATTGCTCCTTACTATTTGGCTGTTATCGAAACGCTTCGGTCGACAGGTTGCTTGTGCGTAAAGATGACGAATACATTGCCACGTATTTCCTCTATCAAGCGAGTAAAAATGTGGCTTGCGGATACGCCCAACAATGTCCCATCCTAGCGCCCTAACTTCTCTAAACCAAGGCGATTTATACCCTGCGTCGGTGACGATAATGGGACGACAGTGAGAAGGTAATATAGCGTGCAAGGTCTTCAAGAAGGTCTTGTGCGTAGCCGGTTTATCTTTCGTCTTATTGCAGTGCACTTCTTGATACAGTGTGATGGGCCTACCTTTTAAAGATATTGCTGCGCGTAACAGAAAATGCGCTTTACGGTCATCTAAATCTGACCAATCGATTGAGATAACAGGGCGTGAAGTGTTACCACAAAATAGTTGGCCGATAGATGCATAGATAAACGGCGTTTCGCGTAACAAATGTGGGTTTGAAAGCAAACGGTCCGCACGCTTAATCCTATGTTTTTCAAAGGCTTTAGTGTTAATTCCTCGACCTATGCTGGTTACTGTTGCAGCGCTTCCATTAAGCAAGCTTTTGACGCACGCCGTTACCGCATCCCGACGAGCTTTATGCATTTTATAGCTGACAAGCGATAC
>NZ_CACSIH010000105.1:0-17784 GCF_902705805.1 Alteromonas alvinellae
AAAATTAAGCATTCATGCTCTCACCCTGATGTAGACCGTTCGTTGTTTTAGATTTGGATGGCGTGGATAGCACGTGGAATTTAAAATAATCGACGCGATGTTTATTGAATTCATATATGCGTAGACGTCGTTTATTCGGTAACGTACGTATCGACGTTTTATTATCGTCGTACCGTACTCGCCATTAGATAGGCGCTCTATGAAAAGCATATAAAAAGCAAAGGTAATGACTACTAGGTTATCGCCTATTCCACTTTTGTAACGTTTATTTTTAACTCGTTTGGTTTTGAAAAAATGTGCGACTAACCAGCAAACATGTTGGAAGTAAATCATGTGAAGTACTTCTTTAATAAATAAGCTTTTAGGGTGCTTGTTCATCACTTTATAGCCTATTTTTAAGGCGTCGCTACGTGAAATCTGAGCGCGCATTCGGGGTGTTGCCTTGCAGATTTCACGTAGCGCACGATTTAAATTGCACAAAAAAAGCACTATCTCAGCAGGTCACAAGCCTTCTCTAGCGATATGGTTTGGAAAAATTACGAGATAGGCCAACAATCGACGGCATTGAAACACCTAAACTGTTTATATATACAGTAATATGGTAGAGTAGCAGTGTACTTGAGATTATAATAGCAAAGCGGTTTGTTGAGTGTTCAATGGATTACTGCGTAGCTTCACGCATGATAACTATAATTATCATGCGTGAATATTGTTATATATCAATAGCTTATCAAGCTCTGTTAAATCTAGCATAATAGTCACATTAATGTCTTCAACAGGTTGCTCAATGCCCTCAAAAACTAACAGCTCATACCTGCCCACAACTCAATTAGTTAACAGCAACAGTGATAGCAGCTCACAGCCACAAGACTCAAGTAGCGCGGCGGTTCCAGCTTTTGGTATCGAGTACTCTCATGGTAAGCAGCACTCGTCAGGTTCTGACGACCTAACAACAATTCAATTTTCATCTTCTGATAAAAACGTTGAAAGCTATTATCAAGATATTTTTACCAAGCTTCCATACAACACACAACGGGCATATGTTAGTGACTACAATGAGTTCGTAATTTTTTGTAAGCAAGCTGGATTAAGTGGCTTTAAGAACAACTTCGAACACAATGAGATCTGCATTAAACAATATGTTGAAGCGTTGTGTCGTTCTCCCCTAGCCTATAGAACCATTAAGCGTCGGTTATCTGCCCTTAGTAAATTTTTAGGCGTGGCTAAATTGCCAAACCCAATTATTAGATCTGCGTATCTGAGAGACTTTATCCGTTTATCGCTTATAGAGAATAGAAAGTTTCGCTTGTCTCACAAACAAGCGGTTCCGCTTACCATAGATATGCTTGAACAAATAAACAATGCAATTATTCCTGATTCTTTATTAGAGCTCCGCGACCTTGCAATCATTAACCTGATGTTTGATGCATTGCTTCGCGCTGATGAATTAGTTCGAGTTTGCATCGAGGATATATCTGCGCGTAATAACACGCTGTTGGTTGTTTCTTCGAAAAGCGACCAGTCTGGTCAGGGTCAATATCGCTATGTTTCTTCCAGCACTATATCTATGGTTCAAGAGTATATTAATGAAGCTAATCTTGACCCAAAAACTAAAGCACCCCGCCTTTCTTCAGATTTACGCGGCCTGCACAAAGGCGTTTTGTTTAGACGACTAACAAACCATAAAACAGCACTTTTGCCATTCGATGAGAACATTCCCAGCCATAAGGCAAATGTACTTAACTATTCGAGTGTCTATAGGATTTGGCAACGCATTGCTCAACGCGCAGGTATTAGCGAAAACATTACCCCTCATAGCGGTCGTGTTGGTGGTGCAGTGTCTCTAGCCGAAGATGGTGCATCTTTACCCGAGCTTCAACTGGCTGGAGGTTGGCAATCACCGGAAATGCCTGGGCATTATACAAAACAGGCTAACGTAAAGCGTGGTGGAATGGCAAAATTATCGGCAAAACGGAAAAGATAAACCTTCTAAAATACAGTAATTTAATCAATACATGGTTACGCATAACCAGCGATATCAGTAACAATATCTAACTCACCTACTCTCTTCATTCTTTTACCAATCTGAAACTGTCCTACCCTCGTATCAAAAGGTAAATTTGCCCTAAACCTATATTAATGAATAGGTTTTCTAAGTTGGCAAGCATTCAAGTAAAAGGAGTGATATATGAGTAGCGGTATTGATACAAAGCATGGAAAATTACTCGCGGAGATGGTGGTTCCCTCGTCGTCATGGAATGTCCAACCCGAGAAGCAAGACCCATTCAAGTCACAAGAAGCAGCACTAGATTATTTAAACTCAAACAATGAGCCGTTATATCTCCACGTGCCATTAGCTCAATCTGATGATTACGTGAGAATCTGCGTAACTTCACGAGGCGATGATGTTGTTTTTACGATAAAAGATATCAATAACGGTGGTGAAACTTCATTGCATTATTCGCACATTAAAAACTTAGATAGCACAATTAGAACCTTAGTTTCAGAATGTTGTGACCAGAAAATCAAAGCCCTATAAGTTAGGGCTTTCTTTCCGCCTATAAATCGCAAATTGCACTACCAAAGAATGCTAATCCACGTAAAGCCGGCCATCATTAGGCTAATGAACACTGCTGCCGAGCCGATATCTTTAGCACGCCCTATTAATAAATGGATGTCTGTACTGACATGATCACAGAGTTTCTCAATAGCGGTGTTGAGTAGCTCAGTGATAAGCACTATCAGTAAAGATATCACCAGCAATATACGTTCTACATGCGTAACGTCGATGAAAAACGCTACAGGTGTCATTATCAATATTGCGAAAATTTCTTGTCTGACCGCAGCTTCACTTAAAAAGGCTGCTCGAAGCCCCTTAAGTGAATAGTAAGTGGCATAGAGCACGCGTAAAATACCTGTCCGTTTCGTTATCATGATAAGTAATTTTAAGATTAGTTACAGCCTTACAAAACGTAACTGACCTTCGTTACATCTACATGACGGCGAAGGTATTTATCATGGATATTTGAAGCATTTTCGACGCTAATCGCCGCATTAATTTATACTTTCACAGCTAGCACGTCTGTTTTAACACCATGTAGTACTGCATTGGCCGTTGACCCAAGTAGCAAACGAAGACCGCTCTGGCCATGGGTGCCGACAACAATGAGATCTGCATTAATCTTTTCGGCCATATGGTGAATCTCATCAGCAGGAGAACCTATCTCTACATTGATGTGGCTGTAAGGTATATCATGTTTTGCGGCAACGTCTTTTAATTGCCTTAATGCCTGCTCTCTTACTTCCTCTGAAAAATCCCGTTCTAGAAATAGTCCGTAAGGCTCTACATTGGTTTGTGGATAAGCAACATACAGGAGGTGAATTTTGTGACTATTGCCCGCTATTGCAATGGCTTTCTCCACCACTAATTCGTAGTCAGAATAAATATCTATAGGTACTAAAATTGTCTCGTAACCTTGCATTGTGGTTGTCCTCAATTTTTGTTGGGTAGCAGTGCTTTTCTACCATACCGTTAACTAATTCCATTGAATAGTAGTGCTATACAAATAATTATTCTTTGAGCTAGGTCAATGATTAGTCTGCAGCCTCATTCATAATCAGTGTATACACAATAGTTCTAGCGAACGTTACGCACCTTTACCGTAAAAGAAAGAGGGAAATGAGTATGAAAACGGCAATAGTTGTTATAGCAACGCTTCTCCTTTTCGCCTGTGACCAGGGCGCGCAGTCACCTCGCGGCTTTAGCTTGCCCGAAGGCAATATGGAAAAAGGCTATTTGGTATTTAAAAAGTATCAGTGCCAAGACTGTCACAGAATTGCAGGAGAAAAAGAGTCCGACAATGCGCAATACCTAGTCGCGAAGCCTATTCCGTTGGGAGGCAGCAGTGGAAGAATTAAAACTTATGCAGAGTTGGTGACAAGTATTATTAACCCATCACACAAACTTACTCCTCGACAGCCTGCCAGTTTCACCAGCGAAGACGGTGTGTCATTAATGCGAGTTGTAAACGACGAGCTAACCGTTTCCGAACTAATAGATTTAGTGGCGTATCTTCAGCCTAAATATAAAGTAACACCCTACAGGACTAGTGATTACCGCCTCTATCAACTGCGTATTCCAAGCGAGCAATCTAAAGATTAACTCGCAGTTTTAGGCATTAAAAATCGTTAAGCGTGACTCCACAATCGGTATTTGATTAGGAGTCATGGCTTAGTTTTTTTAAGATACCGCTTTCGTTTCTTTCTCTATTTCTGCCAATAAACTACAAGGCATAAAGCTTTCAGAATTTGCTTCTTTTAAGTGTAATTTAAATCTATCGGGAACGTCGTCGGTCAAGAAACTTCCTGTTTTAACTAACGGGAAAATTTCGTCGTAACGCGCAATATTACACTGATCTACTCGCCTAAATATATGGGTACGATTTAGTTCGCTAGTTCTCACATGTCCTGTAGAAGACAAGATATCCATCAGCGCATGAATAGTTTTTTTGTGAAAGCGGTACACGCGCTCGTACTTGTCTTCAACGTTTAAGCCCTTGGCAAGCTTGGGGTCTTGCGTTGCTACACCGGTCGGACATTTATTCGTATTGCATGACAGCGACTGAACACATCCAAGTGCCAACATCATTCCTCTGGCACTGTTACATAGATCGGCGCCTAAACTTAGATTTTTCGCTAACTGAAAAGCGGTAATGATTTTTCCAGAAGCAATGATTTTAATTTTGTCGCGAATACCAAAACCAGTGAGACAATCGTCAACAAACGCCAAGGCTTCACGCAGAGGAAATCCTATAGAGTTTGTGTACTCAAGCGGTGCGGCGCCGGTACCTCCTTCGCCCCCGTCTACCGTTATAAAATCTGGCGTTACGTCCTTCTCTACCATGGCTTTGCACATGGCAATAAACTCACTTTTTCTACCCAGCGCCAGCTTAATACCCACTGGTTTATAGCCACTTAATTTGCGTAACTGACTAATAAAATCAACCATTTCTAAAGGCGTTGCAAACGCTTTATGTCTAGGGGGAGAATCAACTTGAGTCCCAGGCTCAACACCTCTTATTTTAGCTATTTCAGGGGTATTTTTATACGCAGGTAAAATACCACCATGTCCAGGCTTAGCGCCCTGGCTTAGCTTTATTTCTATCATTTTTACATTGTCGAGTTTGGCTTTTTCTTCAAAAAGAATAGGATCAAAACCGCCATCTTTACTTCTACAACCAAAGTACCCCGTACCAATTTGCCAAACGATATCGCCACCGTTTTCGAGGTGATATGGGGTTAAACCACCCTCACCTGTGTTATGGTAGAACCCGCCTTTTGCAGCACCTTTATTTAGCGCCAAAATGGCATTTTTTGACAAGCTTCCAAAGCTCATTGCGCTTATGTTAAGTATGCTTGCACGATACGGCTTTTTGCAATGAGGGCCACCTACCGTCACTCGGGGATCTTCATCCATGTCTTCCACTTCGCGAGCAGATAGAGAATGGCCAATCCACTCATAGCCATCTTTATACGTATCTAGCTGAGTACCGAAGGGAACAGTTTCTCTACTGTTTTTCGCACGTTGATAAACAATCGAACGAAACATGCGGGAAATAGGTGCTCCGCCAGTATCGGTTTCTATGATGTATTGCTGGATGTAGGGCCTTAGTCCCTCGACGGTCCATCGTACTCTGCCAATTAATGGAAAGTTCTTTAATATGGCATGCTTTGTTTGGAAGGCATCATATAGACCAAAAATAAGTAATGTGATTGATAAAAGTAAAAGCCACCACACGGGCGCCCACAATACGCCAATCACCACATTGAAAGCGACCAGCAGGGTTAGCACAGTTAGAATTGTTAAACGCATTCAAAGTCCTTCTTTATTTTTTGTCATATCTAAACAAAATAATATGCCTACAACCCTGTTCAATACACCTGAAATCGGGAACTAGATTTACTTTAGCGGTAAATGACTGATTTAGGGGTTAAATATACTGAGCCGGCTTTTAGCTTAATTGGGTTACGCGTTACCAAAATATGCAATTACAATGCTTTTTTAGCTGCGAAAACAAGCCATTGCATGCTAGTCTAAAACCTTTCAATTAGCGAGTTGACAGGGCGATTTGTAGCTATCACTGGTTAATAGATGATGTAACCTATAAAAAGGTAACGGATTTGACGTTCAACATTTTCTGAAAGGTAATTCATGGAGTATGCATTTCTTCTTTTCGCATTTGTTTGCGGCTTAACGGTTAAACTTATTGGCATTCCTCCTTTAGTTGGCTACTTGGTAGCTGGCTTTTTATTAAATTTTGCAGGCTACACGCTCACTGAAGATCTAACCCAAATAGCCAACTTGGGCATCACCATTATGCTCTTCACCATCGGTCTGAAACTCAACATCCGCGATTTGAGTCGTCGAGAAGTTTGGGCGGGAAGCGTTTCACACACATTAGTATGGGTGGGCGTTATCACATGTTGTGTTTATGCAATAGGCGCTGTTGCAGCAAACTTTGTTGATGTACTTACCTGGAAGAGTGCAGCTCTTATCGCTTTTGCTTTAAGCTTCAGTAGCACTGTTTGTGTAGTTAAAGTATTGGAAGAAAGCGGCGAGAGCAAAACACGCCACGGTCGACTGGCCATTGGCATTTTAGTTATGCAAGACGTTTTTGCCGTAATCTTTCTTGTAGCTGCAACAGGCAAGCTACCGTCGGTATGGGCACTTGCCCTTCTCGCATTATTCCCGGCAATGCCAATTATCAACAAGATGATTAATAAATCAGGCCACGGAGAATTGTTACCTCTTACAGGTTTCATTCTTGCTTTGGGTGGTTATCATTTATTTGAGTTGGTTAATATTAAAGGCGACCTAGGTGCACTTATCTTTGGAATAATGTTGGCGCAACACGAAAAGGCATCAGAACTTGCCAAGTCACTACTTAGTTTCAAAGATTTATTTTTAATTGGCTTTTTCCTTACCATAGGCCTAACAGCGCTTCCCAGTTTGAGTATGGTTGTTCTCGCCATTGTTTTCTGCATATTTATACCGTTAAAAGCTGCGCTGTTTTTCGGTTTGTTTACATCGCTTCGTCTTAGAGGACGTACTGCGTATTTAAGCAGCCTGGTGCTATCAAATTACAGTGAGTTTGGGCTTATTGTTGGGGCGCTTGCAGTTTCTTTAGGATTATTGGCAAATTCATGGTTAGTAGTCATTGCTCTCGCAGTATCAATCTCGTTTGTTATTACCAGCGTGCTCTATCGGAACTCACATTCACGTTATCACAAATATAAGCATGCCATTAAACGCTTCGAGAAAAAGGAACGTTTAAAAGAAGATATTTACCCTACTCTCCACAATGCAGAATTTTTAGTGTTGGGAATGGGGCGTGTTGGTCGCGGTGCTTTTAATGCGCTATCGAAGTTGAGCGATGTGAGCGTGTGGGGCATGGATGCTGATCGGGTTAAAGTTAAGGAACTCGCTGAGGAAGGACTCGATGTTATTTGCGGCGATGGCGAAGACGTGGATTTATGGGACAACCTGGATATTAAGCAAATACAGCTCGTTTTGCTTGCTCTACCATCTATCCAAGATTCGATTAATATCACTCGCCAGTTAAAGAACGCTGGTTATACCGGAAAAGTCGCTGCCATAGCTCGCTATGAAGATGAAGTGTCCAGTTTGCTAGACAATGGCGTCGACAAAGTATTCAACTTCTTTACTGAAGCAGGACTTGGTTTTGCTGAAGAAAGCTTAGCCTACGCCCATGAACAACAGTACTGCTGTTCTAAATGCGAACAATGGATGAATTGAGAAACGTTATCGTTTGTAAACAACTGTTTTACATAGACTTTTTTTGACACAGCCTCAAATCTAGACTAAACTTCACGCAAATACGTTAATAGGGTTTTCACAATGCAAGGTGATAAACAAGTTGTTGCAAAATTGAACGAAGTGCTGACAAGTGAACTTACTTCGATAAATCAATACTTTCTGCACGCTCGTATGTTCAAAAACTGGGGTTTTTCTGAACTTAACGAAAAGAATTATAAAAAATCGATCAAGGACATGAAGCAAGCGGACGATCTTATCGAACGCATTCTGTTTCTTGAAGGCCTTCCTAATCTTCAAGCGTTAGGCAAGCTTTATATCGGTGAAGATACCGTTGAAATGCTGTCATGTGATGCGCGTTTTCAAAAGGAACAGCTTCCACTACTTCGTGAAGCTATCGCGTTGTGTGAAGAAAAGCAGGATTATGTTTCTCGTGATTTGCTTGAAGACCTTCTTGAATATGAAGAAGAGCACCTAGACTGGATTGAAACGCAAGAATACCAAATTGATGCTATGGGTATAGAGAACTACCTACAAGCGCAAGTAATGGGAGATGACTAATGAAAGGTAACCAAGCAATCATCAATGGCTTAAACGAACTACTCTCTTATGAGTTAGCCGCCATGGATCAGTATTTCATTCACTCTCAGATGTATCTTGATTGGGGTTTGAATAAGCTTTACGAACGCATCGATCATGAATTTGATGACGAGCGTGGACATGCAACTAAGCTAATTGAACGCATGCTGTTTTTAGAAGGTACACCTGACATGACGAAGCGCACAGGCTTCAAAGTGGGTAAAGATGTACCTGAAATGCTAGAAAGCGATTTACGTGTTGAATATGAAGTTGATGCAAAGTTACGTGAAGTTATTGCGCTTTGTGAAACCGAGAAAGACTATGTTACTCGTGACATGCTAATTGTACTACTAGACGATACAGAGATGGATCACGCACACTGGCTAGAGCAGCAGCTTGGTCTTATTAAGCGTTTAGGGCTTCAAAACTATTTGCAGTCGCAAATGTAAAAAATAGCGTTCACGCTACAATTTACAGGTAATTAATAAAAAGGCCGCTCTTTAAATAAAGAGCGGCCTTTTTTGCTTGTTTACTCCCCCTTCTGTAGGGAGAGTCTTATTGCCTTTGAAAACAGTTACTGCTGTGTAACAAAATACAAATAGCTGGGGCTTCCTTTATCTTTAATATTTAGACGTAGCTGCCACTTCATTACGGGTTCACTACAACTACCCAACATAAACCAGCCTGACCACTTTCCTTCACCGTCAGTATCTAACAGCACGGGAATTTTGCCCATATACATATTTACGCCTTCAATCCACGCGCTCTCAATATTCTTCCCTTCGGGAATTATCAGTTTAATTGTAACCGATTCTTCGGGTTCTGGCATGGTTGAAAAGGATGCTATCGCAAGCTTGTCATCAATTAAGAATTCGCAAGTTTCATTGACAAAGTTGCAGCTATTTCCTATTCCATTAACAACGCTCGTGTCTTTTAGCGCCGATGACTGGAATTTATGTGCAAGGTATACACACACGGCTACAACAATAATAGCCACTAATGGAAGCTGGGAATGTAAAATTTTTGATCGTTTATTGTTATCGTTATTTAGCATTTCTTAAATTTTGTGTATTTCTTCATTGACGGAGATCAAGCTTAGGTAGTTTATGGTATCTTTTTGTAATTAAAAACCTTATCATCCGCGTACCAACTGGCTCGGAGACAATAATTATTACTCTTTCCGAGCTCGGTGTGAAGCGTTATTCCTTAGCTGATACACGTCTCGACCGTACTATTCCGGCAGTTGGAGACCATAGTTCATTTGAAGTGGAAGATTCATTAAAATGAGTGAAATAAGCCAAGCACAACCTGACTACAATTATAAAGTAGTTAGGCAATTTACCATCATGACCATAGTCTGGGGTATCATTGGTATGGGCCTAGGGGTATTTATTGCCGCGCAATTATTTGCACCTATGCTTAACTTTGACACACCATGGCTAACATTCTCACGTTTGCGTCCGTTGCACACTAATGCCGTTATTTTTGCCTTCGGCGGCTGTGCGCTATTTGCAACGTCGTACTACATCGTTCAGCGTACCTGCCAGGTAAGACTGTTCAGTGACAAACTTGCCGCATTTACCTTTTGGGGTTGGCAAGCCGTAATCGTTTTAGCTGTTATCACCCTGCCTATGGGTTTAACAAGCTCAAAAGAATACGCTGAACTAGAATGGCCAATTGATATCCTTTTGGCACTGGTTTGGGTCGCTTATATCATTAACTTCTTCGGAACCCTAGTAATCCGTAAAGTTTCGCACATTTATGTTGCAAACTGGTTCTTAGGCGCGTTCATGTTAACTGTTGCAATTCTTCATATTGGTAACAGCATGGCTATTCCGGTATCTTTCACTAAATCGTATTCACTGTATGCAGGCGCTGTAGACGCTATGATGCAGTGGTGGTACGGCCATAACGCGGTAGGCTTTTTCCTAACTGCGGGCTTCCTTGGTATGATGTACTACTTCGTACCTAAGCAAGCTGGTCGCCCGGTTTATTCATACAGACTTTCAATTGTTCACTTCTGGGCACTTATCTCTCTGTATATCTGGGCTGGTCCTCACCACCTTCACTACACTGCCCTACCAGACTGGACTCAGTCACTAGGTATGGTGATGTCTATTATCCTATTCGTTCCATCTTGGGGTGGTATGATTAACGGTATTATGACGCTATCTGGCGCGTGGCATAAACTTCGCACCGACCCAGTATTGCGTTTCCTTATTGTTTCATTGTCTTTCTACGGTATGTCTACCTTCGAAGGCCCAATGATGGCAATCAAGACCGTTAATGCACTGTCTCACTACACTGACTGGACAATTGGTCACGTACACTCTGGTGCTCTAGGTTGGGTTGCAATGGTTTCAATTGGTTCAATATACCACTTAATTCCAGTGCTATTCGGTCAGCGCGCTATGTATAGCACCAAGCTAGTTAACGTACACTTCTGGTTCGCAACTATCGGTGTTGTTCTATACATCGTAGCAATGTGGATGTCTGGTGTACTACAGGGTCTAATGTGGCGCGCAGTAAACGCTGACGGTACGTTAACCTATAGCTTTGTTGAGTCATTAGAAGCATCTAAGCCTTTCTATGTGGTTCGTTTCATTGGTGGTTGTTTCGTGGTAGCAGGTATGCTTGTAATGGCATACAACACATGGAAAACCGTTCGTGCACCTAAAGGCAGTATCGCTGCAGACCCAGCGACTCAGCCAGCGTAGTAAAGGAGACGAATAATGAAAAACGCACATGAGTTAATTGAAAAGAACGTCGGTCTGTTAACGGTATTAATCCTTATCGCTATCAGCTTCGGTGCCATGGTTCAAATTACGCCGTTGATGTTTCAACAGCAAACCATGGAACCGGTAACAGGTCTACGTCCGTATACCGCGCTTGAGCTTGAAGGCCGTGATATCTACATCCGTGAAGGTTGTGTAGGTTGTCACAGCCAGATGATCCGTCCATTCCGCGCTGAAACAGAGCGTTATGGTCACTATAGCGTTGCTGGCGAATCAGTATGGGAGCACCCTTTCCTTTGGGGCTCTAAGCGTACTGGTCCTGACCTAGCACGTGTTGGTGGTCGTTACAGCGACGAATGGCACCGAGTTCACCTGCTTAATCCTCGTAACGTGGTACCAGAGTCGAATATGCCAGGTTTCCCTTGGCTTGCGGAAAACACGCTTAATGGCGAGTTAACAGCTGAAAAAATGGAAGTATTCCGTGGATTTGGCGTTCCGTATACCGACGAAGATATCGCGGGTGCGAAAGCGGCAGTACAGGGCAAAACGGAAATGCAGGCCCTTATTGCTTATCTACAATCTCTTGGCACACATTTGAAATAATATGGACCAGGGAATTGTAGGCAGCATTTTTACTGTCATCGTCTTTGTAAGCTTCATCGGTGTTGTATGGTGGGCGTTCAGCAGCCGCAACAAGAAAAAATTCGATGAAGCTGCAAACCTAGTGTTTGCAGACGAAGAAAAAGAAAAATCAAAAGAAGATTAGCAGGAGTCTCGAACTCATGAGTATGTTTTGGACAATTTGGATTTCAGTGATAACCCTTGGGTTAATCATTGGTTGCTACTTCCTTCTTCGCTGGTGTCTTTCTAACAAGACTGGCGTAGCTGAAGGTGAGTCAATGGGCCACGAATTTGATGGTATTGAGGAGTTGAACAACCAACTTCCTCGCTGGTGGACAATTATGTTCTACATGACCATCGTTTGGGGCTTTTTATACCTAGCGCTTTATCCTGGCCTAGGTGCGTATGAAGGTATTTTGGGTTGGAAGAGCTCTAACCAAAATATTCAATCGCTAGAAGAGTCAGCTCAGGCGCGTATTGACGCTAAAGAGCAAGGCTACCTAGTAGAATATGACCGTGAACTAGATTTTGCTGCTGAGAAGTTCGACCCGATCTTCGAAGCGTATGCACAAGTTCCTGTTGAAGAACTGGCTAAAGACCCAGAAGCAAACAAAGTAGGTCAGCGTTTGTTCCTACAAAATTGCTCTCAGTGTCACGGTTCTGATGCACGTGGTCAAAATGGCGGCTTCCCTAACCTAACGGACAACGACTGGTTGTACGGTGGTTCAGGTGCGAAAATCGTTGAAACTCTTACGCTTGGTCGTAAAGCAGCTATGCCAGCATGGCTAGATGCCATGGGTGAAGACGGTATCGAAGAAGTGGTTAACTACGTACTTAGTTTAAGCGGTCGCGATGTAGACCCTCAGCTTGCAGAAGCGGGTAAAGCACGTTTCGCAGCGTGTGCGGCTTGTCACGGTATGGACGGTAAAGGTAACCAAGCACTTGGTGCACCAAACCTTACCGACAACATCTGGCTTTACGGCGGCAGCCACAGAGCAGTAACAGAAACGCTTACTTACGGTCGTAACGGTGTAATGCCTTCATTCAAGAAAACCTTGGGTGATGACAAAATTCACGTTGTTGCAGCGTATGTATACAGCCTTTCAAATGATTAATGATTTAAATCATTAAATATCTTAAAAAGCCTCGTTACTACGGGGCTTTTTTTATGAGAAAATACAGCCATATAGACAGTGTCATTTGGTACAAATTTATAGCGCTGTCGATGCAAATTACCTACACCATATTTATTGTTATTATGCAATTCGAATACATTTGTTCACGAGTAATAATAGATATGTTGTTAGCGACCTTGCTAGTGAAGTAAATACGAGAAAGATTTCGATGAATAGACCCTGGTATAAAGAGTTCTGGCCCTGGTTTTTAATTGCCGTACCTATCATTACACTCATCATGGGTGGCGTGTTGTTAAACCTTGCTATTAGCACCGAAGATAGCCTGGTGGTAGACGATTACTACAAGGAAGGAAAAGCAATCAATGCCCGTCTGGACAAAGAAGCCATAGCCCGCCGCATGAATATCACCACTGATTTAACCATTGAAGATGGAAGCATAGCGCTGCAATTTCATTCGGGGATTCCTCAAGAAGGTAACGCGGTTAAATTAAGTTTCTATCACGTAACGCTAGAAGAGCGCGATGTTAGCGTTTTATTGAGTCGCGACGCTAACGGTATTTATCGCGGCTTTATTGAAGAAAACCTTGACGGTAAATGGCGCATATCGCTGACGCCGATTGATGATAGCTGGAAAATTCAAAACACGGTCTATCTGCCCCACACTGGCAAAATGAAATTCAATCCATAATGACAAAGCACGACTGTTACCATTGCGGCTTGCCTATAGCGAGTCCAGACGATGGGAAATTTACTACTGTCATTTTAGGGCAACAACGCGACATGTGTTGCCCTGGCTGCTTAGCCGTTGCAGAAGCTATTGTTAATAATGGTTTAGAAGACTATTACCAGTTTAGAACCGAACCGGCGCAAAAATCTGACGACGGTATTTTAGAAACGTTAGATAAGCTAAAAGTCTATGACGACCCTTCTCTTCAAGAAGAGTTCGTGTTTGAAGAAGGGCAAGATAAGCAAATTCAGCTAACCCTTGAGGGCATTACATGCGCTGCCTGTGGCTGGCTTATTGAAAAGCAACTGTCGAAAGTTGAAGGGATAAAGCAAGTCGCTGTGAACGTTCAAGAGCGCCGCGCTTTAGTCACTTGGTCACCGTTTCAAATTAAGCTTAGCCAAATTCTATCTACGCTTAAACGCATTGGTTATGTTGGGTCGCCATTTCACCCCGATGAACACGAAGCCAGTTATAAACGCGAACAAAAGACCTTTCTGAAAAAGCTTGGCCTTGCAGGCATTATGACCATGCAGGTAATGATGCTGATGACAGGGCTGTATTTTGACTGGTTTGGCGCTATTGAATTAGAAACCCGACAGTATTTTTACTGGGTTGCCCTTACACTCACTACACCTGTGGTGCTGTATTCAGGCAGCACCTTTTATGTGGGCGCCGCTAAAGCGCTAAGCGCCAAAACGGTTAATATGGACGTACCCGTTACGCTCGCAATATTCGGTACTTACATTGCTGGAATTCGTTCTACAGTATTAGAGCAAGGTGAAGTGTATTTCGAATCCATTTGTATGTTTATTTTTCTGCTGTTACTTAGCCGGTTCTTAGAACATCGCAGCCGTCATCGCGCCGCACAAATCTCTGCCAATATGATGCAGTATGTGCCCGTTTCAGCGACCAAACTAAACCCGGATGGCAACCTAACCGAGTGTCTGGCTAAGCAGCTAAAAATTGACGACGTAGTGCTAGTGAAGCCTGGTGAAACAGTCCCCATTGATGGGGTGGTAACCGACGGCAACGCAGCGGTTGACGAATCTATGCTTACCGGCGAGTTTAATCCCGTGCGTAAATCCATCAGTAGCCCGGTTTACGGCGGCACGGTTTGTCAAGATGGTACGCTAACCATTACGGTTACGCAGACCCTTAAAAATGCGCTGGTAAATCAAATTGTACGACTACAAGCAAGTGCGATGGCGAGTAAGCCTAAAGCAGCGCAGATAGCCGATAATTTTTCTCGCTATTTCGTTACCGCGGTATTGCTGATTTCGGCGTTAACCTACGGCTTTTGGGCGTATCAGGGTAGCGACGAGGCATTTTGGATCACCATATCGGTGCTGGTTGCAACCTGCCCTTGCGCACTAGGGTTGGCCACGCCATCAGCGTTAACCTGTGCTATGGCAAAGTTAAACCGACAAGGTATTTTACTAAAACGGGCCGATGCGCTAGAACAAATTACTGACATTGACACTATCGCATTAGACAAAACCGGCACGCTCACAAAAGGCAAATTTACTATTTCAAATGCCTGGTACGCTGACGGTGTGGATAGTAATAGTGCGTTTTCCATCGCCCGCGCTTTGGAATCACGCTCTGAACATCCAATTGCCAAAGCTTTTAGCGAGGGTGTCCCCTTTAGTGATGATAGAGCTAGAAAGAATACTGCCTCTAGCGGCAGTGCTGACGCTATCGATAACACGGTACACAAAGTGACTAATTTTACCGTTACGCCAGGAGGTGGTATCAGCGGTGAGATCAATGACACCTTGTTTTCTATGGGTTCTGCAGCATTCAGCGTTCACGAATCTCAGCTAAAACTCATTGAAGCGTTCCCTTCAGCTAACGTGTTTCTCACGGTTAAGGGGCGTATTATGGCGGCGTATGAAGTAAAGGATTCACTAAGAGAAGATACGCAAGAAACTCTCGATATATTAGCTGCAAGCCATACCCTCGCCGTTTTAAGTGGTGATACACAGCAAAACGTTAATGCGCTTACCGCACCATTGCCAATTTCGACCGCTAAAGGTGGCCTAACACCTGAGCAAAAGTACGAAGCCGTTCAAGCTATGCAGCAATCTGGCGCGAAAGTGATGATGATGGGTGATGGTATTAACGACGCTCCAGTTCTTGCCAGCGCTGATGTGGCAATTGCAGTGGGTAATGCCACTGACGTGGCTAAAACAGCCGCCGACGTGATACTGCTTGGCGATCAGCTGCTTTCTGTACCAGAACTTATTCGAACTGCGCACCAAGTGAAGCAAAAAATAAGGCAAAATATTGGCTGGTCGGTAGGTTACAACGTTTTGATCTTACCTTTCGCCGTATCAGGCCTACTTTCACCGTGGATGGCTGTTGTTGGTATGTCGTTAAGCAGTATCATTGTGGTCACAAACTCAACGCGACTTTTGAGCAAATAGCATGAGTATTATTTACGTATTAATTCCAATCGCCATCATCATTGTTGCCGTCGCTATCGTGATATTCTTTTGGGCGGTGAAAACCAATCAATTTGAAGATTTAGATCGCCAAGGTTATAGCATACTGTTTGACGATGATCTTCCGCCAGAAGAAAAAAAGCTAGCTGAGCAACGCAAGCAACTTCAAGACAGTAAAGTAGACAAAAGCCAAGCGCCACATGGAAGGGATTAACTACTTCTCTGCCTTTCTTATCGGCTTAGCCGGCGGAGTTCACTGTGTGGGAATGTGCGGTGGAATTGTCGCTGCGCTAAGGATGGTATCGCCTAAAGGCGCTTCAGCACTACCCTATACCCTTGCCTATAACATGGGACGTATAGTGAGCTACACCATCGCCGGAGCAATAACCGGGGCTCTTGGTAAAATCACCGCAGACTACATACCGCTTGCCAACTATGCGCTGTCTTTACTTAGCGGCATTATGTTATTTCTACTGGCCTGTTATTTGGGCAAATGGTGGACAGGATTAACGGTGCTGGAAAATGCGGGTAAAGGCCTATTTTCCAAACTACAACCTTTATCAAAACGTTTTTTGCCATTTAAGACCCCTTTAAGTGCGTTGCCTTATGGTTTTATTTGGGGTTGGCTTCCTTGCGGTTTAGTGTATTCAACACTAACATGGTCGTTAGCGGCAGGAACTGCAGTTGAAGGCGCAGCTCTTATGTTTTTCTTTGGTTTAGGTACTCTGCCCACCTTACTCGCCGCTAGTGCTGGTAGTCAGTATCTTATTCGAAGTTTTCAGCACACCTATTTTAGACAAATTATTGCCATAATAATGGCCATATATGCCGCTTATCTTATTCATGGCGCAATCTTTTAAAAATGGGTGTATTATTGTCGGGTATTCTTTTAGAGAGCGTGCATTATGAGCAAAGGAAGCCAATTTTCTATTCACTGTCAAAACTGTAGTTTCAGTCACCTGTGTTTACCGGTGGCGTTAAACAAAACAGAAATCGAATCTCTTGACGATATTATTGAACGCAAGAAGCCGCTTCATAAAGGCGACACGCTGATTCAAACTGGTGATAAATTCCGTTCTCTATTTGCAGTGAGAACCGGTTCATTCAAATCATTTGTGACTAATACCGAAGGTGAAGAACAGATTACCGGCTTCCACTTTCCTGGTGACATTATCGGTTTCGATGCATTAAGAGAGAACAAACACCAAAGCTATACCGCTGCGTTAGAAACTGCCATGGTGTGTGAGCTTCCCTACGAGACCCTCGACGAAATGTCAGTGCAATTTCCAAAGCTGCGCCACCAGATCATGAGCTTCATGAGCGCTGAAATAAAACAAGATCACGACATGATAATGCTTTTAAACAAGCGAACCGCGGAAGAGCGTTTATTGTATTTTATATCACATCTTTCTCAGCGCTTTGAAGAGCGTGGCTTTTCCCATAGAGAATTCCACTTAACCATGACGCGCAACGAAATTGGAAACTATTTAGGATTAACGATTGAAACGATTAGTCGTCTGTTAAGCCGTTTTCAAAAAGACAACATCATAAAAGTAGACGGCAAGCTTATTACTATTTTGGATTTCGATAGATTAAACACCAAACTAGCGGCGCTTAACGGCCCAAGCGCTGTCTGCGGTTAGTCCTTTTTAAGTGTTAAATAAGGCGCGCACTAAGCGCTAATGCCGTTCACTTAAGGTGAGCGGCA